>CAZYEO010000141.1:0-5384 GCA_964646495.1 uncultured Muribaculaceae bacterium | reverse complement strand
AATGTAGGAACAATTGTTCGCACTGCTGATGCCTTTGGCTTAGACGGAGTTGTTTGTAAAGGCTCCATGGGTAGCGAAATTTATTATATTTGTCATTGTAGTTCAATTGGTTATTGAATTTATGAGTGAAGAAGTGTCACCATTTATATATTTTCAATTTTGATTATAAGGGGTGAAATTTGGTAATAAATTAGATGGGATATATTATTGTTACATGAATGTTATATCTCTTTGGTCGATTTAATATAAATTTGCAAAATCATATTATAAGTGTCAATGAAACATATAGATAGATTGCGTCAATTTCTTTTGGTAATATTATTAATTGTATCAAGCACAGTTACTTTATACGCAAAAAAAGATACTGACGACATAGCAGTGGAACATAAAGAATTTACCTATGTTCCGACAATCAATGGTACGTTACGAGCGAAATTTGAATATGAGCCTCAGATAGAAAGCTACAGATTCCAAGTGCGTAATGCACGTGTTTCATTAAAAGGTTGGGCAGCCCCAATCGTCGATTATAAATTAGAGTTGGATTTTTGTGATGAAGGCAAAATTAAAGTACTTGATGTTTACGGAAGAGTTCATATAAAAAAAATTATGACATTTTCTCTCGGACAAATGCGAGTTCCATTCTCGGTAGATGCTACACGTTCTCCATATCTTTTATTTTTTGCTAATAGATCGTTTGTGGCAAAGCAAGTTGGCAATGTGCGCGATGTGGGATTTAAAGTTTCATGCACGCCACAGGCTTTCCCTTTGGTTGCTGAAGCCGGAGTGTTTAACGGATCGGGGATTACCGAACAAAAACGGTGGCATAAATCCCTATCTGCATCCGGAAAAATCAACTATACTCTCAACGGATTTAAATATGAAGTAGGAGGACAATCTATAATACCCGATTCAATTAGAATAAATTTGTTTGACACCTCATTATCATGGGAACATGAACATTTCTTTATAGAGGGTGAGTATATTTACAAGCATTATGTAAACAACGCATTTCCCGATGTGCACGCATATAATATACTTGGGAATTATGATATACCGTTGCGTGGCACTTTCAGTAATTTAGCATTAAGTGCCCGATTTGATAGCATGACAGATCATAGCAATGGAGTAAGAGGAACGGATGGGAAATTGAAAATTGATGATTATGCGCGGAAGCGTATTACAGTGGGTACGACCCTAAGTTTTATACGGAAATTTCAAGCTGATCTGCGACTTAATTATGAAAAATATTTCTACTCATCAGGAGCTGAAATAAAAGAATCGGATCATGATAAAATAGTATTGGAGCTAATGGTTCATTTTTGAAAAATAAATATATGGAGAAACCTAAGCGTATTTTAGTAGTAGATGACGAAGAGACAATATGTGATGTCTTAAAGATTAATCTGGAAATTGCAGGTTATGAAGTAGAAGTAGCATATTCAGCTGAAGAAGCATTGAAGATGCCTTTGGAAAAATATTCATTATTATTGCTTGACGTGATGATGGGTGATATGAACGGATTTGAATTGGCTACAAAAATAAAGAAAAATCCAATTACATCTCACACTCCAATAATAATCTGCTCAGCAAAAACCAATGAATCAGATCTTGTGGAAGGGTTTACCCGAGGCGTTGATGATTACATAAAGAAACCATTTTCCATGAAAGAACTTGTGTTGAGAGTAAAAAGTGTATTGAGGCGTACTGAAATAGAGGTGCAAGATATTTTATCCTATAACACGCTTGTGCTTAATATTGGTACTAAAATATGTACCGTAGATGGTGTAGATGTAGCTCTCACTAAAAAAGAATATGAGATGCTTCAATTATTCCTTGAAAATAGAGATCGCATATATTCTCGCGATGAAATACTCGACAAAGTGTGGGAATCGGATGTGTTGGTGATCGACCGCACGATTGATGTAAATATCAATCGCTTACGTAAAAAAATAGGCAACTATGGATCGAATATAATTACTAAATTAGGTTACGGATATGGCTTCAAAGAATAAATTTTATAGTTATCAAACTCGGCTTTTTTTCCTTATTGTAATTTTTACATGGATATTGACATTCTCTTTCTTTACCATTCAGTACACTCGCGAGCGCGAATTTAAGGTTGAGAATTTGAACTCTATGCTTCAAGTTTATAATACTCAAATATTAAATGCAATAGAGAATAAAATACCAATGAGTCAGGATTTGGTCGATAAGATTGCCGGAACAGATTCTCTACGGGTAACTATTGTGAACTTTGCCGGGAAAGTTATATATGACACCAAAAATGATAGTATCAGTGCCAATCATTTGCAACGCAATGAGATAAAAGAGGCAATGGAAAATGGTAGCGGATACACCGTGCGTCGATTATCGGGCACAAACAATATAGATTACTTCTATTCAGCCACTAAAGGGGCTGACTTTGTAGTGAGAACTGCCCTTCCATATGATAATTCAATGATAGCATTGCTGCATATAGATACTCTTTATATGTGGATGGTGGTAATTATCTCATTTATACTTACTATAATAGCGTTTTTTGCCACGAGACGTATAGGGCAAAGCGTAAAGAATCTGAGTGATTTTGCTAATGAAGCCGAAAAAGGTGACATTATGGATTATGATACAAATAGTTTCCCAAATGATGAGCTCGGTGAAATCTCGACACATATTATCAATATGTATAAGAATCTGGAAGAAACCACAAAACAACGTGATGAAAATTTGAAACAGGTACTATTTGAGGAGCAAGAAAAGACAAGGATTAAGCATCAACTAAGTAATAATATTAATCATGAGCTCAAAACACCAGTTCATGCCATTCAAGGATGCCTTGAAACCATTATCACTAATGGCAATTCATTAAGTCCTGAAATGATACATTCTTTGGTGGAAAAAAGCTATAGCAATGTACAAAGATTAAGCCTATTGATTCATGATATTGCTACTATCACCGACATAACCGAGGATAAGGAGCACATAGAGAAGAAACCCTCTGACATAAATTTAATTGTAGAACAGATAAAGAAAGATATTATGCTTCTTCCTCCTGAAAAGCAGATGAGGATGAACATTGAATTACCAGATAATATCAAAATAGTAGGTAATGAAAGTTTACTGGAAGCAATATTTCGTAATCTTGTTAATAATGCAATATCCTATTCAGGTGGTCGCGATATATTCATACAATTAGTTGAGGAAACTGCCGATGAATATGTCTTTAGAATATGGGATAATGGTATCGGAATATCTCCCGAACACCTTTCAAGGGTATTTGAACGCTTTTATCGTGTAGATTCAGGGCGTTCACGAAAATTAGGAGGCACAGGATTGGGCTTGGCAATAGTGAAAAATGCTGTTATATTTCACAACGGAACAATCTCGGTAAAAAATCGCAAGAGCGGTGGTTTGGAATTTACATTCACATTACATAAATAAATACATAAATAACTATGAGTCCTATTTTTACAGTAATTGTAATCATCTTAGCTATCTTGGCAATATTAGATTTGATAGTAGGAGTTGCAAATGATGCTGTTAATTTTCTTAATTCAGCACTCGGTGCAAAGGTAGCATCAATGCGCACAATCTTAGCTATTGCAGCTATGGGTATAATGGTTGGAGTTATAACCTCAAGTGGTATGATGGAGGTAGCTCGAAGTGGAGTTTTTCATCCGGGGTCTTTTACTTTTACTGAGATTATGATTCTTTTTGTTGGGATGATGATGTCGGATGTAATAATATTGAATACATTTAATTCATTGGGATTGCCCACATCTACTACGGTATCATTGGTTTTTGAGTTGTTAGGATCGGCTGTAGCTGTAGCATTGTTTAAGATATGGAACGATTCTTCCCTCACTGTTGCCGACTTGGGAACATTTATAAATAGTGGGAAAGCATTGGTGATAATATCCGCTATATTGGTATCTGTAGTATTGGCATTTGCATCTGGATCTATATTAATGTATTTTTCGCGTATTCTATTTACATTTAAGTATGCTAAAGGTTTGAAACGATTCGGAGCTATATGGTGCGGTATTTCCGTGGTGGGAATTGTATATTTTGCAATAATCAAGGGATTGAAAAGTTCCGGTTTGATTTCTCCCGAAGCCTACAAATTTATCAATGAAAATATTTGGCTTATTTTGCTTGGATTATGGATAGCGTCGTCATTCCTATTATGGATTGCTCAGCTATGCAAAGTAAATATAATGAAGTTTACGATCCTGCTTGGTACATTTGCATTGGCATTGGCATTTGCCGGTAATGACTTGGTGAATTTTATCGGAGTGCCCATTGCCGGTATAGATTCATACTTCATGGCAATGGATAGTGGAAATCCCGACATGCTTATGGGTGAATTATCGAAGCCGGCACAAGTAAATATATGGATTCTTATATTTGCCGGAGTAGTGATGATTCTCACATTATTCTTCTCTCGCAGTGCAATGAGAGTGGCTGAAACACAATTGAATTTATCTTCACAAAATAGCGAAGATGAGCGTTTCGGTTCATCGGCTCCATCTCGTGCATTAGTACGATTTGCAATAGGACTTAATAACTCCTATAAGAGAATACTCCCCGCGGCGGTTATCGAAAAGATAAATACACGTTTTATGCAACTTCCCGAGGCAGAAAGAGGAAATGTGGCTTACGACAACATACGCGCAGTAGTAAATCTTACGGCTGCTGCAATATTGATATGTGTGGGTACATCATTGACTCTTCCGCTATCCACTACATATGTAGTGTTTATGGTAGCGATGGGGTCGTCGCTTGCCGATAGAGCATGGGGACGCGACAGTGCTGTATATCGCATATCAGGAGTAATGGTAGTAATTTCAGGTTGGTTCCTCACAGCATTTGCAGGCTTTTTGGTGTCATTTATCATAGGCATAGCGTTGATGGCAGGAGGATGGGTTTCCTTAATCGGTATAGTGTTGTTGTGCGGATATGCATTATGTCATAATCTTATTTTCAAATCAAAGAAAGCAAAAAATGAGGATAAACCAATAATAAAAGTAGAGGATGATGATGCAGATGTACTATATTCATGCACCGAAGCAGTGTGCGTAACTATGGAAAAAGTTACATCCATATATAATCACATGCTTGTAGCATTGTTTACCGAAAATAGAAAAGTATTGCGCGAAACAGTCACTCAGTCTGAAGAAATATATAATGAGGCGCATAAGCGTAAATATGAAATATTGATAACCCTAAAGAAACTTCAAGATCAAAAAATAGAAACTGCCCATTTTTATGTACAAGTTGTGGATTATCTTAATGAGGTATCGAAAGCTCTATTGCACTGCACACGTCCTGCTTATGATCATATAAATAATAATCATAAAGGTCTTACAGAGGAGCAAATAATGGAC
>CAZYEO010000140.1:0-5529 GCA_964646495.1 uncultured Muribaculaceae bacterium | reverse complement strand
TAGCTAAACTATATGCGTAGAAATATAGCCACCAACCCGATTTATCCGCTGATCCATTTATCCGCTGATCCGAATTTATCCGCTGATCCCAAATTTCTACTGAGCCTTTTTTGTGTAAACGAAGAAAGCATCAAAAATAGCTTTTATGCTGATTTTTGATGCTTTCTTATGTCGGGGTACCAAGATTCGAACTTGGGACCCCCTGCTCCCAAAGCAGGTGCGCTAACCGGACTGCGCTACACCCCGAGTGATTTCATTACCGAAATGCGATGCAAAGTTACGGCTATTTTTTGAATTTGCAAGTGTTTTGCAAGAAAAATTTTAAGTTTTTTCAGGTGGGTATTGGTATTGGGCTGTGATTCAGTGAAATAATAAAATATTATTATGATAAATTTTTTTCATCTCAACTTTAGCCTATGTCGGTATATTATTTTAATTTTGCATGATATTAGCTTTTGCCCATATTAATTTGGATTAATAGGGGGATGCATAAGAAAAAACAAAGAAACTCAACGATATATTATGTACAGAACCAAGACTTGTGGCGAATTGCGCCTAAAAGATGCAGGAGAGGAAGTAACTCTTGCCGGATGGGTGCAACGCACTCGTAAAATGGGTGGAATGACCTTTGTGGATATCAGAGACCGTTATGGTATCACTCAAATAGTGTTTAATAATGACACTGACGCAGCTCTATGCGATAAATCATCGCATTTAGGTCGCGAATATGTAATTCAGGTTAGGGGAAAGGTTGCCGAGCGTTCAAGCAAAAATGCAAATATTCCTACCGGAGAGATTGAAATAATTGCATCTTCATTAGAAATATTGAATACGAGTGATGTTCCTCCCTTTACTATAGAAGACAACACCGATGGTGGTGATGAGCTTAGAATGCAATATCGTTATCTCGATTTGCGTCGTAATGCGGTGCGCAATAATCTCGTGCTTCGCCATAAAATAGGATTTGAGTTGAGAAAATATCTCGATGAACATGGTTTCCTTGAAGTAGAAACTCCGATACTCATCAAATCTACTCCTGAAGGCGCACGTGACTTTGTAGTCCCATCTCGCATGAATCCGGGAGAATTTTATGCTTTACCTCAATCACCTCAATTGTTCAAACAATTGCTCATGGTGTCAGGATTTGATCGTTATTTCCAGATAGCTAAGTGTTTCCGCGATGAAGACCTTCGCGCTGATCGCCAACCTGAATTTACACAAATAGACTGCGAAATGTCGTTTGTAGATCAGGAGGATGTGCTGGTACTTTTTGAAGGACTTATGAAGCATATTTTCAAGTATGTGAAAAATATTGATTTCGATTATCAATTTCCACGTATGACATGGGCAGATGCCATGAAATATTATGGTAGTGATAAGCCAGATATCAGATTTGATATGAAATTTGTGGAATTAAAGGATATCACCGAAGGAAATGACTTTGTGGTATTTGACTCTGCCGATTATGTAGGTGCTATATGTGCTACAGGATGTGCTTCATATACACGCAAACAAATAGATGAACTCACCGATTTCGTAAAACGTCCGCAAGTGGGTGCAAAAGGATTAGTGTGGGTTAAGGTGGAAGCTGATGGCGCTATAAAGAGTAGCGTTGGGAAATTTTATACCGATGAAGAGTTGGCGAAATGGGCAGAACGTTGCAACGCAAAACCCGGAGACCTCATTCTAATTCTTGCCGGAGATACTGCAAAAACGCGCAAAGCACTTTGTGAATTGCGTTTAGAGATGGGTAACCGCATGGGATTGCGCCCCACAAATGTATTTGCTCCATTGTGGGTAATTGATTTTCCATTATTTGAATGGGATGAAGAAACACAACGTTTCTATGCTATGCACCATCCGTTTACCTCACCTAACCATGATGATATTCCTATGCTTGATACCGATCCCGGCAAAGTGCGTGCTTATGCCTACGATATGGTAGTGAATGGAGTGGAACTTGGTGGTGGTAGTATTCGTATCCATAATTCTGAATTACAGAATAAAATGTTTGAGCTACTCGGGTTTACACCCGAAAAAGCACAGGATCAATTCGGCTTTTTAATGAAAGCATTCAAGTATGGTGCACCTCCTCATGCCGGACTTGCATTCGGATTTGATCGTTTAGTGTCGATTCTTGCCGAGCTTGATAGTATTCGCGATACAATTGCTTTCCCGAAAAACAATTCAGGTCGTGATGTGATGAATGATGCTCCATCTGCCATTGATCCGGCTCAACTTGACGAATTGAACATAAAACTCGATTTAAAAGAAAAATAAATAAAAATGGCTGTCACTGTAGACGACATAATAGGGATACTCGAAGATTTTGCACCGCTCCATCTGCAAGAAGATTATGATAATGCCGGATTGCAGATAGGGGATCGCACGCGTGAAATTGAAAGTGCCATGGTGTGTCTGGATGTGACACGGCAAATTGTGCATGAGGCAAAGGAGAGAGGATGCAAGTTGATTATCTCCCACCATCCGCTATTGTTCAAAGGGCTGAAATCGATCACAGGACGTAATGAAACAGAATCCATTGTGATTGAAGCAATAAAAAATGATATAGCGATATATTCAGCCCATACAAATCTCGATAGTGCATGGAATGGAGTATCTCATATTATTGCCTCAAAATTGGGTGTACAAAATTTAAGAGTATTGCAACCACAACCATGTGAGATGCTTAAATTATGTGTATTCGTTCCATTGGATTATAGCGAATCGGTGAAACGAGCATTATTTGCTGCAGGAGCCGGTAAACTGGGTAATTATGATTGTTGCAGCTATAGTATTTCGGGTAAAGGCTCGTATAGATCATTGGAAAATGCAAATCCATTTATTGGTGAGATCGGAAAGTTGCACACCGAAGATGAGGAGCGTATAGAGGTTCTTGTACCCACAAACAAGAAGAGTAGGGTAGTAAAAAGCCTTATTGAAGCGCATCCATATGAAGAACCTGCCTTTGACTTGGTAAAGCTGGAAAATGATTCCAAGTATACGGGGTTGGGTGTAGTGGGTGATATAAATCCAATGCCGGTATCTGATTTTCTCGAAAAATTAAAGAACACTTTCCATGTTGGAGCCGTTAGATACTCGACGCCAATCAATTCCAATATAGAAAAAGTAGCAATATGTGGTGGTAGCGGAGCATCTCTTATACCCGACGCTATAAGAAGCAGAGCTGATATCTATATAAGCGGAGATATTAAATATCATGACTATACCACTTGGGGAAATGATATTCTTATAGCTGATATAGGGCATTATGAAAGCGAACAATGCACAAAAGATATATTTTGCAATGTAATTAGAAAAAAATTACCTAACTTTGCACTCTATTATCCTGACAAAGAAAAAAATCCGATAAATTATTTGTAAGCTATGGCTAACGATAAGACAAAAAACGAAAAAGAACTCACAGTAGAGGAACGTTTGAAAGCTCTCTACCAACTTCAGACTTTATTATCTGAAGTAGACCGTATCAAGACTCTTCGAGGAGAATTACCTCTCGAAGTTCAAGACCTTGAAGACGAAATAGTGGGACTTGAAACTCGTATTCAAAACTATAATGCAGCAATAGACACGCTTGCAAGTGATATTGCCGCTAAAAAGAACGATATTGAGAATTCAAAAGCATTGATTGAGAAGTATACGTCTCAACAAGATAATGTGAGAAATAATCGTGAGTTTGATTTCTTGTCAAAAGAAATTGAATATCAACATCTCGAAATTGAGCTTGGCGAGAAAAGAATACGTGAATTTGCGGAACAGAGCGAACAACGCGCCAAAGAGGTTGCTGCTGCTGAAGAGAATCTTACTGATCGCAAGCATATTCTTGCCGAAAAGAAAAGTGAGCTTGAAGAGATCGTATCTGAAACCAAACAGGATGAAGAAAAAATCCGTGAACAAGCAAAAAAACTTGAAGCAAAGATTGAGCCGCGTCTTATTTCAGCATTTCGTAGAATACGTAAAAATGCTAAAAACGGCTTAGGTGTAGTTTACGTTCAACGTAACGCTTGTGGAGGTTGCTTCAACCGTATTCCACCGCAACGCCAAATGGAAATCAAGATGCGCAAAAAAATCATTGTTTGTGAATATTGCGGAAGAATCATGATTGATCCGGAGCTTGCAGGAATTATAGAATAGGTCTTAATAAAAACTATATTGACCGGCAAAAGGATACAGATTATTTTGCCGGTTATTTTTATTTTTTTAAAAATGATATTATGTAGTGCATTCCTCTCAGATGAGTTAATTAAGAATCTTCCAGAGGAAGTTCAGCCAGCAATGTTATGGCTAGGCAAGTTTGCCAAAAACATGGAATTTAACATTAAGTCGTTAGGAAAACTTCCGGCGCGTATAGATATTGATGGCGACAATATCTATGCAAATGTGGATAGTGAGCTTGTGGTTCCAAAAGATATGCGCAAACTCGAAATTCACAAAAAATATATCGATATTCATGTGCCTATTACCGGAGAAGAGATAATAGGAATATTAAAAAAGGAAAAACTCAGAAAAACGGTTTCGGATTACAATGAGGGAAAAGATATAGCATTTTATGATGATGAGCCATCGGAATATACCAAATTAGAACCCACTCAAGTAGCGATTATCTACCCCAATGAAGCTCATGCGCCATTGTGTGGCGATGAGCTCTCAACGATAATAAAGATGTGTATAAAGATAAAAATAAAATAAGGGGATTATTGAAATTTCAAGGCATCTTTCTCGGTAGTTTCTTGGCAACGTTCGCGCCAGCAATTGCGGCATAGTGCCACATATTTGTCGTCGCCACCAATTTCCACTTGATTACCGTCGGTAACCACCATCCCATTTTTTATACGTGCATTAATAATCGTTTTGCGTCCGCATGAACATGTGGATTTTATTTCATCGATAGTATCTGCAATTTCAAATAATCGTTTAGACCCTTCAAATAATTTTGATTGGAAGTCGGTACGTAATCCATAGCAAATTATATTGCTTCCATAATCATCGACAATTCTGGCAAGTTGATCTACTTGCTGTGCCGATAAAAATTGAGCTTCATCAATAAGTATCCAATCTTTGACTATGAGAGTTTGCTCAAATTGCTCCTTAGCCAATTCGTAAATGTCTGTATCAGGATATATCCACATACATTCGCGTGAAATACCAATACGGGATTTTATAATATTGTCTTTATCGCGATTGTCGATGATTGGTTTCAGGCACATGTATTCCATGTGTCGTTCCTCAAAATTATATGCAGTGGTCAAGAGAATCGCTGTTTTAGCAGATCCCATGGTTCCGTATCTGAAGTATAGTTTTCCTTTTCTGTCCATATTGATAGGATATTATGATAATCATTCATGATATTTAATAATGTAAAGATAGTAAATATCACGTAAAACAGGCATCTATAGCGCCTGTAAAATTCAAAGTCTCGCCCTAAATATTTTTAGGACGAGACTCGATTGATTTAAGTATACTGTAATGTATTATTTAAGAGCGAAATTAGCTGCAGTAGCTATTTCTTGG
>CAZYEO010000139.1:0-5598 GCA_964646495.1 uncultured Muribaculaceae bacterium | reverse complement strand
GTTTATAAAATAAACCGATTTATATTTGCATCGTAATTCTATGGATTACATTTTTAATGTTGATATAGTTTATAAAATAAACCGATTTACACAAACTTAATAAATTAAAGATTATGGAAGATGTAAAGTTAAATGAACGCGAGAGTCTGGATTTAATTACGCGTATGATTTCCAATAGTAAAAAACGATTGGAGATTGGAAGTGGTAACACTTTCTTAGTGTGGGGGTATATTACCGCTATTGTTGCATTTGCAGTAAGTGGCATGGTATATTTTACCGGTAATTATGTGTGGTGTTGGGGATGGTTTCTAATTCCCTTGTTTGGGTGGCCTTTTATGTATGTTCAAGCAAAAAAGACTAAGATGCAAACTGTTACCTACACCGATAAAGTAATAGATAATATATGGAGCTTATTGGGGATAATGTTTTTTATCTGTATGGTAATATTGGTGCTCCTCAATCAAATGAATGTGATGCTGCCACTATCATTGATATTGTGTGGAATAGGCACCAGCCTCACAGGGATAGTAATAAAATTTAAGTGGCTCATATATGCTCCGGTAATAAGTTTTGCGGTAGGGACATATCTTCTTGGAGCTATGATTACGAATCCGAAAATAATAAATGTATCTGTATTTGTGCTTTTTGGACTATGCTTTGTGGTTATGATGATAATTCCCGGACATATATTAAATTATAAAGCAAAGAAAGAAAATGTTTAAAGAATTAGATCCATTATTACATTCACAATTACGGCTCGCCATAATGAGTTTATTGATGACTGTGGAAAGGGCTGATTTCAATTATTTGAAAGATAAGACTAATTCTACGTCAGGCAATCTGAGCGTGCAGATTGATAAACTTACTACAGCCGGATATATTGAAACCACAAAAGGATTTGTGGGGAAGAAAACATGTACCACATGCCAAATAACTCCCATAGGTGTGAAAGCATTTGAGGAATATGTCAAGACGCTAAAAGAGTATCTTAAAGTATAGTCGATAATGATAGGAATATTACGTGGCTTTTGGCAGAGATATTTCCGATATGGATGGCGTTTTGGAGTGGCATTGATCTTTATTTTAGGGATTCCGCGCTTTATTATAGTACTTCATTCATATCAAACGCGGAGCTATATGTGGGTCATGGTATATTTCCTGACATTATGGTTTCTGCCATGGATATTCCTAACATTAAAAGGGCGTAGATATATCGGCATTGTTCCTCCGGTAGGATTTATGAGATTGCTTGTTGCATTTATTGCCGGCAGTATATCATGCTTGTGTGTCATAATAGTGTTTAATCTGCTATTTGGCAATGGCATGGAGAACGCTTTTCATTATATTGCCGGGAATAATGCCGCATCAGGATTGACACAAAACAGGGGCTTGTATTTTCTCATAGCAGTGATTCCGAGCATGATATTCAGTCCGATAGGTGAGGAGTTGCTATATAGGGGATTGATTCATGGCAGTTTTGTATCGAAATATGGGGATAATAGAGCTTCGATTATTGATTCTTTGGCTTTTGGATTGACTCACTTGGCACATTTCGGAATTGTATTTATTGCAGGGAAGTGGGAGTTTTTACCGGTAGCTGCATGCGTGTGGGTAATTTCAATGTTTTTTACTTGTAGAGTATTTTATGGATGCAAACTCCTCACAAATTCTATTTATGGTGCGATATTGGCACATTCAGGATTTAATTTCATGATGATGTACTATATATTCTACTATATTTTATAAAGAAAAAATAAAAACGGGTAATATACAGTTTAATGAGCTGTATTATTGCGTGATTATAAGTAATTTTGCACTTTAAAATAAAATTAATAACGAATTGGACGAAGAAGAATATATGTTACAGATACAGGATGCATTGGTGAGCTTGGACGTTGTGGAGCAGTTTTTTATATGCAATCTCGATAAATGTCTCGGTGAATGTTGCATCGAAGGGGATGCAGGAGCACCCATTACCGAAGAGGAATATGCGAAGCTCAAGCAGATATTACCCATAGTGTGGGATGATTTATTGCCTTCTGCTAAGGAACGTATAACCGAAGCCGGGGTAGGGTATGTGGATGAAGAGGGGGACCTCGTGACCCAAATAATAGATAATAAAAATTGTGTATTTACCTGCTATGGTGAAAATGGAATGTGCCAGTGTGCTATCGAAAAAGCATATAGAGAGGGTAGAGTGGATTTTTATAAACCGATTTCGTGTCATTTATATCCTTTGCGTCTCACAAAATATCCTACATTCACCGCAGTGAATTATCATAAATGGAAGATATGCAAGGCTGCTGAGATTTTAGGACGAAAAGAGGGGGTGCGAGTTTATCAATTTCTAAAAGAGCCATTGATAAGGCGATTTGGTAAAGATTGGTATGATGAGCTTGTGATGGCATCAGAAGCATATCTCGAAGAATACGGGAAATAGGACTAATTAAATTATGACATAAATATAGAGTTTTTTAGTTTCCTACGTAAGGAATAAGTGAACGTGTTTGCTGAGAAGCAAGTGCGTTTACGTGTGAAATGTTCATGGATATAATGTGCAGAATAAAAAATATTGGGAAACTCGTCTCACGACGTATCTCCCAACGAGTCGAATCAACATTTTTACTAATAATTCAAAGATAGAGTATTTTTAGTCCTCCTTACCTGGATACAGGGTGTGTTTAGTGATATAATCATTAAACACATTTTTATATGTATCTGAGATCGGGATATATTGTTTCCCGAATACGATGCGATTTCGTTCGATAATCTTAATTTTAGACATTTGCACAATAAATGATCGGTGCACCCGGATAAATTTTGAAGAAGGGAGCGATGTTTCCATCGTCTTTAGGCTCATGAGCGATAATACAGGAGTCGATTGGTCTTCAAGATATATTTTCACATAATCCTTCAGTCCCTCGATGTATATGATTTTAGATATATCAATCTGGACGAGTTTGTATTCGCTCTTTATAATTATATATTTAGATTCTTCTTTTACATTACTGTCTGCCCTCTCATTGAGTTCAACCCATTTAAGAGCTTTGTTGGCAGCTTCTAAAAATTCGTTGTAGTTCACCGGTTTCAGAAGATAATCGAGAGCACTCGCCCTGAACCCTTCCAGAGCATATTGTTGAAATGCGGTGATAAAAACAATACGACACTCAGGTGGCACAATCTTGGCAAACTCAATTCCATTGAGTTCTGCCATTTGAATATCAAGAAATATTACATCAATATTATCCTCCATGATGGTTTTCACAGCCAATGAAGCCGATTGAAATGTATCTACCAACTCAAGAAATGGCGTTTGAAGTACATATCTTTTTATCAGCTCCAATGCCAAAGGCTCATCATCTATTATACAGCATCTAAGATTTCTCATTCTATATCGTCGGATTTTTCAATATTAATAATTAAGATTGCCATATATTTATCGTTTTCGCAAGTAGTGCTAAGCGAATAATTATCATTATAAAGTATTGAGAGTTGCCGTTTTAGGTTACTCAATCCTATTCCCGAACCGCTTTTATCGGTTTCTGTTTTAGGAAAAAAGCTGTTTTCTACCTTGCAGATTACATTTTTCTCGCAAATATGGATATCGATATTGATAAATGATGGTTTTGCCTGACTTACTCCATGTTTAAAAGCGTTTTCCACAAGGGAAATAAAGAGAAGTGGAGCTATTTCGATTCCATTGATGCCGGATTTATCGATGTTTGTGGTAAGGGTTACATTGTCTGATAGGCGTAGCCGCATCAACTCAATATAATTTTCAACAAATTTTAAGTCCTTTTCCAATGGAACTAATTTATCGTTATTTTCATAAAGTACATAGCGCAATAATTGACTTAATTGATGTACAGATTGCTGGGCTTTAGGCTGGCTTATGGCTATGAGAGAATAGATGTTATTAAGCGTATTGAATAGAAAATGAGGATTCAATTGATTTTTCAAGTTTTTCAATTCGTTTTCCTGTCGTTCTGCTACGATTTCGCGTTGCATTGCATCCCATTTAGCCCATTTATCGCTGAATTTTAGAGCTATACTAAGTGCCACTGTGAATATTATAAGTACTCCGTCACGTATAAGAAAACTCATCATTTTCAAAGCGTGCTTACTTATCCATTGTGTATCCGGTGGCATGTTGTGTGGTGGATGGGGATGCGGATGGAGCATCATTGCTCCACCTTTACCCATCATTCCAATCCCTTCATGTGCCGGCATGCATAATTGTGATATAGTATATATAGCAATTATAGCAATTATGGTGATGAAAATATTTATGAGAAAATATATTAATCTTTTCCTTTTTTCAAAAAGAAACCGATCAATCAGAAAATAATAATTGATATAAAATACAGCCAGATATATCAATGGGCGCAGGTAAGCGAGAATACGAGTGGGACGCCCGATGCTGAACAATACTTCGGGTAGAATAAATAGGAGGCTTAATGCAAGAAAATGAGTGATAAATTTCACTACTTGCATTTTTTCAATTCCTATTGGAAATCGTGAATTTGTATTTTGTATCTGCGATAACATGATACAAAAGTATATTTTCCTCGAATATCTAAAAACTATAATAGATAAAATATGGGAAATAGCCGTTCAAAATCTGTATTTTGTTACTTTATACCATGTTGAGGATGTAGAATGTGAGTATATGTTAATGTAATAGTAGTGCTATCTCATTTTATTGATATAGGGTAATATCTCATCGGGGTGATGTACGATATTATCGGCACAATGTTCTTTTAGCTCTTTTTCAGAACGGAATCCCCATGTCACACCCAATGATTCTATGCATGCGCGACGTGCAGTTTCCATGTCTACGCCGGAATCTCCTATATATATAGTATCGCATTTGCATATTTCGGCTTTAGCAAGAATATTGAACACAATAGATGGATCTGGCTTTACCGGAATCCCCTCTTTTTGTCCTTCAATTGCTATAAAATCAATATCATTGAAATAATGTGTTACAATTTTTTCAGTAGCATATTGATATTTATTGGAAGCAACTGCGATTCTAACACCGTTATTCTGTAATTCTACAAGTAGTTCGCGGATACCTTCATATGGCACTGTGTGGATAGTGCAGTTATCATTATAAAATGACTTGAAATCAATTAATAGTGCCGATATGGTATCTTCATTGCGAGCATCATCGGGAAGTGCTCGTTCAATGAGTTTACGCACACCGTTGCCCACCATAGATGTATATGATGATAAACTATGGCTTGCGAATCCATGAGCTTTAAGAGCATGGTTTACAGCTGCACCGAGGTCTGAAATAGTGTTGAGTAATGTACCGTCGAGGTCAAAAATAGCTAATTGTTTCATGTTGTGTAACTTTTATATCAGAACGGATAACCTACGGAGAAATGAAATGTGGCATCACGTTTCCAATTCGGATTGATTAAAGGCCATCTCACGGCATCCTGAGCCGGATTATAGGCTTTCATACCCAAATCAAAGCGAAGCAAGAAATAAGTGAAGTCCAAACGAATGCCAAGTCCGTAGGCCATAGCAATCTCCTTATAGAATTTATTGAATTTAAATACTCCTCCGGGTTGGTTTTCATAATCACGA
>CAZYEO010000138.1:4035-5978 GCA_964646495.1 uncultured Muribaculaceae bacterium | reverse complement strand
ATTAAATCACATATTAATTTCAGGCAAAAAATACCAACCTTTAACCATCTAATTAATTGCGTGTTATATATATTCACCGTAGTAATAAAGTATTGTATAAATTGCATGTGACATCATAGTAGTAGGCTTAAAATTGTCATCCCTAAATAATATAAGTTTCTTTGTGGCAAATATTCAATCACATTGCATATCATAATACCTTAATATAATTATAATGACTACTAAATTCATTAATCTATTAGCAGCTATTACTCTTTTTTTGTGTGCTAATCCGATGTTGGCACAAGATAATATGCGTGCCGATACTTATTGTAATCCACTTAACATCGATTATACCTACATGGTGTATAATTCCGATAAAGATCTATCTTATCGCTCCGGAGCTGATCCTGCGGTGGTAGAATTTCGAGGAGAATATTATATGTTCGTCACTCGGTCAATGGGCTATTGGCACTCAACGGATTTATTAAATTGGAATTTTATAACTCCTGAAAAATGGTATTTTCAAGGATCAAATGCTCCAGCTGCGCATAATTATCGAGATTCGGTGCTATATGTCACAGGTGATCCATCTGGTAACATGAGTATTCTATTCACTGATAATCCTAAAAAGGGGGATTGGAAAGCTGTGCCTGCAATTCTCAACAATCTTCAGGATCCCGACCTATTTATTGATGACGATGGTAGAACATATATGTATTGGGGGTCATCGAATGTGTATCCATTAAAAGGATATGAATTAGACCGTAACCACCGGTTTCTTCCCATGCATGAACCTCAACCATTATTTAACCTTAACGAAAAAGCTCACGGATGGGAACGATTTGGTGAAAATCATACTCACCCTACCCTTTCAGGATATATGGAAGGAGCATGGCTAACCAAACACAATGGTACTTATTATATGCAATATGCTGCTCCCGGCACTGAATTCAATGTATATGGTGATGGAGTTTATACTTCCACATCTCCTATGGGACCCTATAAATATCAAGCGCATAATCCTATAAGTTATAAACCGGGTGGATTCATGAATGGAGCCGGACACGGATCAACAGTGGTGGGTCCCGGGAATAAGTATTGGCATTTCGGGTCAATGTCTCTTTCAGTAAATGTGAATTGGGAACGAAGATTATGTATGTATCCTCTATTTTTTGATAAGGATGGAGTGATGTATACCAACACTCGTTTTGGCGATTATCCTCATTATGCCCCGGCTGTTGCTGGGAAAGATGGCGATTTTCGTGGATGGATGCTGTTGTCATACAACAAACCCGTAAAAACATCATCATCTGTCGAGGGGCATGATGCCATAAATCTAACTGATGAAAATGTGAAAAATTTCTGGCTTGCTTCTGGCAACGATTCGTCTCAGTGGGCTGAAATCGACCTTATAAATATCAGTACGGTAAATGCTATTCAAATTAATTATTTCGATTATAAGAATAATCTATATGGACGCATTGAGGGATTGGCACACAGATATATGATTGAGGCATCTATTGATGGTAAAAATTGGAATACGATAATAAACAAAAGCAATAGCTTTAAAGATACACCAAACGACTACACAGAGCTTGCCATTCCTCAAAAAGCACGATATATTCGTTATAAACATTTCTCTGCTCCCGGTGTAAATCTTGCTATTTCGGATATTCGTATATTTGGTGTAGGAAACAGTAAAATTCCTTCACGCACTACAAATTTCAAAATCGAACGACATGAAGACCGTAGAGATGCAACCATTACATGGAAAAAGGATGAGAAAGCACAGGGATATAATATTTTTTGGGGCATCGAACCTGATAAATTGTATAATTCATGGATGGTTTATGGAGATGATTCACTTCTCTTAAAAGCTCTCAATACCGACAATGTGTATTATTTTGCTATTGAATCATTCAATGAAAATGGGGTATCACAATTATCTAAAGTTATTAAAG
>CAZYEO010000138.1:0-3996 GCA_964646495.1 uncultured Muribaculaceae bacterium | reverse complement strand
TGTTCTACTTGTATGACATTTCTTTATTCCGGTTTGGCACCGTTCATAATCACTGTTATATTATTATTATCATTATATACTTTCTTCATAAATTCATTAAATTCAGGAAGAGTGATAGATTTGATTATCTTCTCATATCCAGTATAAATATCCATTCCAATACCACGATAGCGCAATACGCTCATCCAATAGTCATTATTACGAAGATTGGTGTCATATTGCATTATAGCAGCTTCTTTTGCCTTACGGAATTCTTCATCGTTGGCTCCTTCTGTCATCACTTTTTTCAATTCTTTAAGCGCACGCTCATTAAGACGTTGTTGAGCCTCAATATTTGTATCAAAATTATATGAGAAAGACCACTGACCGGTGTACTTAGATAAAGATGTTGATGTTCCTACTCCATATGTGCCACCCTCTTCTTCACGTATTGTATTGGTGTATACAATTCTCATAATACTATTGAGCATGTCAAACATGAAATCATTTTTCAACGAATATGGAAGTTTTCCCGATATTAAAGTAAACGATGTAGTTTTTGGATTCACCATCGGCACTGTAAATTCAGATCGTATTACCCCGGCAGGGAATGGTGCTGTATATTTCACTGCCTCACGTATCTTATTATCAGGTAACGATGAAATATATTGTGCTATCATAGGTTTTATGCTATCAATATCAAAATTTCCTACAAACGAGAAAGTAAAATCTCCGGCATTGTTCATTTTCTTCTGATATTCAGCAAGTATATTATCATAATTTATTGCATCCACATCTTCATTAGAAATCGATGAATATAAAGGTGAACCTTGATATAGCTTATTTTGAATTGTATCGCTTATAAAGGATAATGGATTGTTTTTACGCATTGCCAATTGTGAGCGTAAACGGCTTTTCAAAGCCTCGAATGTGTCATTATCTTTGCGAACATCAGTAAAATACAGATAATTGAGTTGCAGCATCGTTTCCAAATCCTTTTTGGATGAATTAGCCGAAATATTTTCTGTAGGTTCACCAAATACAAAATTAACAGTTACATTCTTTCCTGCAAGTTGTTTGCGCAAATCAGGGCGTTTAAATTCACCCAAAGCACTTATATTTATAACATCTTCCAGAGCTTTAAGATCAGAAGCATTTTTACCATTATATGTGCTCCATTTACCTCCATAACTGATTGCACTCATTGATATTTCATCATTTTTGAAATCAGTAGGCTTCAATAAAACCTTGGCACCATTTGATAGGATTAATTCGGTAACACCTATATCTGCAATTTTTTTCTCAGAAATTATTTTTCCGGCTTTAGGCATTTTCGACAATAGAGGCTTATCGGTGGCACTATCCTTATATGGTGCAGGATCAGAAGATAAAATTGATTTAAATGTAGATACAATTTCTGTCTCTGTAGGATATTTTAATCCCACCTTTTCGGGTGCAGATATGAGGATTACAGCATTTTTAGGCGTTATCTTTGATGATATAAAATTATTCACATCATTCAACGAAATTTCGGGTACAAGCTCTTTTGTTAAAACATATTCCGTTTCAATTCCGGGAATAGGATCATTTTCAGTAAAATGTGATACATATTCTTGCGCTAACTTCTCATTTTTCCTTTTATTGCGTTCATTGTATTGCTGTTCGTAAAGAGAGATTATTTTAGCCTTTGCACGTTGCAATTCACCATCGGTAAACCCGTGTTTGGCTGCACGTTGGGCTTCGGTAGTAATAGAATTGAAAGTTTCAAGGAATTTACCATCTTTGGCAAATGCCATAACGCTAAAAGCATCTTTAGTGGGAGCAATGAAATAATCGCCATCGTATGCCATAGCATAATTAAATGGCGCATCTGCTTTTTGTGTTATCTCGTTGAAACGATCGGCAAACATAGTTTGCACTAATACATTAAGCAAAATATTACGATACCCTTTCACTGTATTAAGCTCCTCTTTGGGTGTGATATCATGCTTGAAAAATAATGAAATCATTGAAGCCGACGTTTCAGGATCGGTATATAGGGCATATATCGGTTCGTCATTATCAAGCACAGGATATATTTTGCGCTCGGCAACTTTTTGTGGCATTTTAGAATTTGAGAATAATTTCTTCACTTTCTTTTCCATGACTGCAGCATCAAAATCACCGACAACTATAATACCTTGCTGATCGGGACGATACCATTTTTCGTAATAATCGCGAATGGTTTGTGGTTTGAAGTTCATCACTACATCCATTGTACCGATTGGGAGTCTATTGGCATATTGGCTTCCTGCATACATTATAGGAATTACCTTTTCAAACATACGCATCTGAGCATCTCCACGGGTGCGCCACTCTTCATTAATTACACCTCTTTCTTTCTCAATTTCCTCGTCAAGAAGTGATATTTCATTACCCCAATCATAGATTGCAAGAAGAGTTGAATCCATCAAAGCACTATTTTGTGTATTTACATTGGATATGTAGTACACTGTATTATCAAAACTGGTGTAAGCATTTATATCACGACCGAAACTTATACCCTTATCTTGAAGATATTCCAACATACTCTTTCCGGGGAAGTGAGTGGTACCGTTAAATGCCATGTGCTCAAGGAAGTGTGCGAGTCCTCGTTGATTATCCTCTTCGAGTATAGATCCTACATTTTGAGCAATATAGAAATCAGCACGGTTTTTAGGTTCGCTGTTATGCCTAATATAATAGGTAAGCCCATTATCAAGCTTGCCATATCTGACAGCAGTGTCAATAGCCAATTTCGTATCGGCTGCATAAGCTCCCTTACCTACTATCGGCAAGGATAAGGCAATTAATAAAATTGCGATTGAAGACAAAATTCTGTTCATAATATATGAGATTAGATGTTGTTTACATATCCATTCATCATAGCGTAAAAACTCAATCCTGAAACACTTCTTATACCTAACTTAGATGTAATGTTTTTGCGATGGGTCAATACGGTATTAATGCTTATATTTAGTTTGTCGGCTATTTCTTTATTCAGACAACCCTCGGCAATGAGACTTAAAACCTCAATTTCGCGTCCCGATAAATCATTGTGTGGAGTATTATTGCGCTCCTTAGCTTTAGTCACAAATCCTTTGATTCTCTCGATTATGCACTCTTCATCTGCATATCTGTTTAACGAATTACAACCTGTAGATTCCATATTATCAGAATTGAGCACTAACGTTTTATTCCTGCGAGGTATAAAAAAATCGGCACAGTTCACAAATAAGTCACTTGAAATAACATATATCTCGAATGAATCGGCAGCATTGCAATCCCACTTCTTTAAATTTGTAGGATTGATCCCAAAAAATTTCTGAAATAGATGATTGAAAGCTATTTCAGTAACGGTGTCGGGTAATATTGTTGCAACCGTAATTTTTGACATTAACTTTATTGTTATGATTATTATTTGATCGCTGTCTTGTTCATTGCTGTAAACAATGGAATTAAGATTCTATTGCGAATGCGATTATTTTGTTTTATATCCTTCTCAAGACTTATAATTGCAAATAATACTGCATGACATAAATTTATATCGTAATCACCAGAAAGATGAATCACAAACATATTTTTCAAATCACTCAGCTTTTCTTCTATGGCATCACTTGCTTCGTTGTCAAAATCAATATATTTCTCGGATATTGAATCATTGTTCTCTTTTATCTTTTGTTCAAGAGCTATAATCGTGGGGAAAAGTGTGGTGGTATCGGTCTCTATTCTATCGAGAAGTTCCTGCTTTGTTTTAATGAAAAACTTGTATAAATATTGCAGATTATTATTACCTGGTTCACTGCGAGTAATCAACGAATTGAAATGTCGCTCTATATTCGGTATTTGAAATTGCTTGTAATAGCTATTAGTACCCATCAAATAATTAATTATTTTGGTAGCACTGAACGATTTAAGAATTTTTTCCGGAAAATATTCCTCATTCATGAATGTATTGAGAATAGTTATAAAAAAATCCTTATCTAATTTCTTTTCTTC
>CAZYEO010000137.1:0-5979 GCA_964646495.1 uncultured Muribaculaceae bacterium | reverse complement strand
TTTTTGTCAGAAGTGTAAATTTTTTGGACAATAATAAAATCCTAAAATATTATCATAGTATACACTTCATTCTAATTTATAGTATCTTTGGGTATTAAGAAATTACTGTCGATGATAAAAGGAACAATATTAATAGTCGATGACAATAAAAACATCATCACTGCTTTGCGTATATTACTGGCTCAACGGTGGGAACGCATCATTACACTCTCTTCTACTGCAAATCTTCTAAGCACCATAAGCAAAGAAAAAATTGATGTAATATTGCTTGATATGAATTTTTCGGCAGGAATAAATTCGGGAAATGAAGGTATATTCTGGCTTAATGAGATTAAACGCATCGACTTAAATGCATCTGTTGTATTATTTACTGCATATGCTGATATTCAACTTGCTGTAAAGGGGATAAAAGAGGGAGCATTTGATTTTGTTGTGAAACCATGGGATAATACCTCTCTGATATTAACCCTCGAAAAAGCCTATAAACAACATAATTGCATCGGTCAAAATAAGTTATCCGAATGTAGCATGATTTATGGCAATAGCAAGGAGATGACCGATATTCGTTCGCTAATTGAGCGCGTAGCTCCTACCGATGCCAACATTCTTATCACAGGAGAGAATGGGACTGGGAAAGAGGTATTAGCAAGGGAAATACACCGATTGTCAGGAAGATATAAAGAGGATTTTGTGTCGGTAGATATGGGTTCTATTCCTGATACTCTATTTGAAAGCGAGCTATTCGGGCATATCAAAGGATCATTTACCGATGCTTGTAGCAATAGAACCGGCAGGTTAGAGGATGCCGATGGAGGAACTCTTTTTCTTGACGAAATAGGTAATATCCCTATCACTCTACAAGCCAAATTGCTTACAGTAATACAGAATCGAAAAATCGCAAGAATCGGAACCAACATATTCAAAGATATTGACATACGGCTTATCTGCGCCACAAATAAAGACCTGTTTCGCATGGTTAATGATGGGGTTTTTAGAGAAGATTTATTGTATCGTATAAATACTGTACATATAGAATTACCCCCTCTTCGTGAACGCATTAATGATATTATACCCTTGGCTAAAATATTTTTATTGAAATATTCTTCATTCTATAAAAAAGAAATTTCAACTATAAGTGATGGTGCTACAAAATTGCTATTATCACATTGCTGGCATGGTAATATCCGTGAATTGCAGCATGTAATTGAAAAAGCTGTAATTATGGCTAATTCAGACACCTTAAATGCATCCGATATCTCAATATCTAAAATACGCTCCGTATCTGCTAATGCCGAAACAATCGAAGCAATGGAAAAAAACATGATTGTAACAGCTCTAAACAAATATGACTCGAATCTTTCGCTCGTAGCAAATAAACTGGGAATATCGCGTCAAACGCTTTATAATAAAATGAAACGCTATGAAATATAATATCATGCTTTTTCTGACAATAATGGGTGCTATAATTATTGGTGCAGGGGTTGCGATGCGTAATGGCATAATCATTTTATGTGGAATATTAATAACATACCTCGGAGGTAGTTTTATTTACAAATCAGGAAAGGAAGATATTAAAAGAATCAATCTATTACTTGAGGCTGTAAAAAATAATGATTTTTCTTTTAGGTTTCGTAATTCAGGAAATCGAAAAAAAGATAAATTGGTATTCAATACCCTCAACGGTATTTTAGATTTGCTTAAACAAGAAAAATTGAATATTAATCAGAAAGAAAGATACTATGAATTAATCTTGAATCGTTTGAAAACGGCAATAATTGTGGTCAACGAACAATCTGAAATAATACAATATAATTCTGAAGCTCTGGCTTTATTTGGATTGCCGGTATTGTCGCATCTCAATCAATTGAATGCTGTTGATGCAAATATTGTGAGAATTTTAGATGAAACTCAATCAGGGCAGAAACAGCATATTACCATAATGATTAATAATAGGGAAATACATTTGTTTATTAGATTGTCTAAACTGGAATTGCATGGCTCGGAACTAAAAATATTCACTATAAATGACATAAATAACGAAATAGACCGTAAGGAATTGGATTCGTGGATAAAACTCACTCGAGTGCTCACCCATGAAATAATGAACGGAATCGCTCCAATAGCTTCCATAAGCGAAGAGTTAATGAATAACACTCCCGATAATGAATCGCTTAAATTAATAAACAGTACATCTCACAATATGCTTAATTTTGTGGAATCGTATCGAAAATTTACATCTATTCCAACTCCACGCCCAGCTTTGATTTATGTAAAAGATATAATATCACAAACTCTTACATTGGTAGCCCCACTATTATCCGAAATATGCACAACAGTAAAAATTAATCCTGACGATTTAATAATTTATGCAGATAGGGCTTTAATTACTCAGGTTTTATTCAACATAATAAAAAACGGAGCAGAAGCATTCGCTCCTGAAATTCAAAATAAAAGTATTCTTATATCTGCCTATTGCAAAGAGGATGAAAGCGTGGTAATTGAAATTTCAAACAATGGGAATAATATAGACAAAGAAGCAGCCGAACAAATATTTATCCCATTTTTCACCACAAAAAAAGGAGGAACAGGTATCGGATTATCAATATCACGCCAAATAATGGTTCAATCAGATGGAATGTTGACACTAATCAGCAATTATATTCACGGATATACAACAACCTTTATATTAACATTCCACTAATATACTTTACACTAAACGATTCACTCGCTAATAGAATTAGATTTCTATTAATTCATCGTAGGTGAAGGCTCGCTTTGCCTGAGTGCCAATGACGTGGTCCCATTGCATGGGGGAGATGCCGTTACCGGGGCGTTTCACTGTGATATTGTTCTCGGTGAGTACTTCTCCGGCTTTTATGTCGCGAGCGGCAACTATGCTTTTGCGAGCAATATCTTTATTGGGGGTTTCGGAATGCGAGGGGTGTTTCTCTGCGCTTCCAAGTGCTGTTTCTATATTGCGAATGGCTTTTACCATAGACGTGAGCTGAGGAATATCGAGTGATGCAATATGATCCGGACCTTTCATATTGCGATCGAGAGTAAAATGTTTTTCAATTACCGTAGCCCCCATTGCAACTGCTGCAATAGGCACCTCTATACCTTGAGTGTGATCGCTGTAACCTACTTTTACGCCAAATTCACGTTTCAATGTGTCCATGGCTCGCAGATTTACATCGACCATAGGGGTGGGATATTGGGTGTTGCAATGCAAGAGTGTGATCTGATCGAGGGATAATCCACCATCAATGAGTATGTTGAGGGCGTCACGTATCTCTTGAATTGTACACATGCCGGTAGATAATATAACGTTGCGTCCGAGGTGTGCTATTTTGCGAAGATATGGAAGGTTGGTAATTTCGCCTGAGGGTATTTTATAGAAATCCATATCGAGGGGTTCGAGGGTATCGATAGACACCAAATCGAATGGTGTGCTTACAAATCCTATGCGCTCTTGATCGCAAATATTCTTCAATATCGCATAATCTGATAAGGGAAGATGAATTGCACGGCACATTTCGAGCTGGCTCTCTTCGGCTCCTGTAGTTTCTTTCTGATATTCTGCTTTGGGAGCAAAAGTTGAGATAACCAATTCCGGAACAGCAGTTTGGAATTTAATGTAGTCGGCTCCGGCGTTGCGAGCTTGGATTATCATCTGTTTTGCGAGTTCAAAACTACCGTTGTGGTTTACTCCTGCCTCGGCTATTATTATGGTGTGTGGTTTATTTGAGTCCATCATTATAAAACATTACTTCTTTAAAATATCGAGTCATTAAAGCACCGTCACGCCATGTGCGCGATACTTGCGCTTTCACACCCTGGCTTTCATCGAGTATCATGCGTGCAATATCGGCTCCTGCCATTATTGAACATATCACTCCCCCACCAAGTCGGGCGTTTATCTCCATGAGTAGAAAACGGCGGTTTGCTCTATCGTATATAAATTGTAGTGTCACAGCTCCTCGCAACTTCATAGCATCGATTACTTGCTTGGATAGAGAAATGAGTGCTGGAATACGGCAAGTTTGCGTGCGTGTCACTTCGCCCCCTGCTGTGGCTATGCGCTGGCGCGGCACAGTGCATTTCACTTCATTGTCGAGCATTCCAATGTAGCAATCTACTGTGTATTCGTCTCTGTCAGCGATATATTCCTGTATGAGATAATCGGAGAAATCTGAGATACGGCTTAATTCTTCGGGAGTGTATACTACGATTATCCCTTTGCTTGCCGAACCGGTGCGAGGCTTTAGAATCGCCGGAAATTTCAAGGATTCCGGTTGATAGGTTTCGGGGGCAGGGATGTTCAATTCTTGGTATCGTTGAGCAGCTATAACTTTGTCGAAAGTGGCTGTGATGGCATCCATGTTGCACACCGGGATAAAGAGATTTGGAAATTTCTCGCGACATTGCTCGGCTATTGATATTGCAGGATCGATAAATGGGAGAAGAATGTCTACTTTATAACTTTTGATAATCTCATTTATTTCACCTACCGCTCCGGGATCTGAGTATTTGCCGCCAACTATTACCTTTGCCACCTCAGCAATCGGGACAGATCGCTGTAGTTCATGGCTATATAGGCGCAAATCTAAGTCCATTTGAGCAGCAGCGCGCATCAATTGCTGTGCCATCGATACCCTATTAGCTCCTCCGAGCATTAATATTGTAACTGTTTTCCCCATTATTATCTGTTGTAGATGTCTGATTTATATTTTGCAAGATTTGACGAATCTGAAAACCATTTTATTGTTTCAGCCAATCCATCCTCAATGGAGTATTGCGGACGCCAATCGGTGAGTGTGGTGATTTTCGTATTATCTCCCCATAAGCGAAATACTTCCGATTTTGAGGGTCGGATTCTTTCGGGGTCTTGTATCCATTGCACATCGCTATTCATCAATGAAGCGATAAGGCGAAATGTATCACCCATAGATATTTCGCTATTGGTGGCAATATTTATCTCTTGCCCCTCCACCCCTTGGGCTTTGGCTATGGCAATAAAGCCACGGCAAGTATCTTTCACATAATTAAAGTCACGTGTGGGGGTGAGATCGCCTACTTTTATCTCTTTAGCACCATTGGCTATCTGCGAAATAATAGTGGGGATTATTGCACGCGCCGATTGTCGCGGACCGTAAGTGTTGAAAGGACGAGCAATTACCACCGGCAATTCAAAAGCATTGTAAAAACTTTGAGCTATGGCATCTGCTCCTATTTTAGTAGCGGAATATGGCGATTGTGGTTGTTTTGGATGGGCTTCATCGATAGGCACATAGTGAGCTGTGCCATAAACTTCGCTCGTAGATGTAACCACTAAACGATTAACTCCGGCACTTTGCGCAGCCTGACAAATATTGAGAGTACCTTTGATGTTGGTATCAACATAACTATCGGGAGCAACATAGCTATAAGGAATAGCGATAAGTGCCGCAAGGTGAAATATGGTGTCGCAACCATCCACAATAGTACGGCAGAAATTTGGATCGCGCACATCCCCGGTCACGACTTCGAGCCGTGGGTTTTTAAGTCCTTCAAGCCATCCCCAATAATTGAAAGAATTATAAAGACTTAAAGCACGCACATTATATCCTTGCTCCAAAAGCATCTCGGTGAGGTGTGAGCCTATAAATCCATCAGCACCCGTTACCAATATATTTTTCATAAAAATGTAATCTGATAAATACCCCCAAAAATACGCATTTTCAACGACATGGGCAATATGAACAGAATCAAAACATTTTTATTTTCGGGAGATAATAGAGTCGATGAATAACATCCGTTTCAATAATAATTTTGACATGCGTATTTTATGGCTTTATAATAAATATTTACTTAAAACAGATGGTTGAGGCCTTAACCAAACCAATCATTTTATAAATTATATGCTAAAACGAACACACAATTCCGAGGCAAATAGTTTTTTTACATTAGCCCCAAAGTCGTACCATTTTTATAATTTGA
>CAZYEO010000136.1:0-6061 GCA_964646495.1 uncultured Muribaculaceae bacterium | reverse complement strand
TCATTATATGTGATAATATAATTTTTAGATTGGACTGTTAATCTATTTATGTACTTACAAAGATTACTATAATGCTCCGAAAGTATATTCTTATTGCCATATAATTCATAAATTTTCCACACAATAGCAATATAGCTCCCATTCCATGCCGGATCGCTATCCTTTAATCCCCACGTAGAAGGTAAAACATCACTTATTGCACCATCAGGGCTCATATCATGGGCATAGTCTCTCAACCTCTTTTCATATAAATTTGTAACATCATAATAATATGCCATTGCTTCAAGAGGAGCAGCATCGTCGCAAGACCAACCGAGTTTCTCAAATGTTGGGCAATCTGTAGGTATAGAATGCATATTACTTTGTATAGAACGTTTTGAGGCATTTGAGATTTTATTAAGCAACTCACTTGAACTCTCAAAAAAACCCACATCCTTCATATCTGAATTTATAACCTTTGCCGTAAAATTATCTACAGTAGGAACACCGGGAAAGCCTGTTACAATTATATATCTAAACCCTTTGTAACTATATTTTGCCTGATATTTTTCATTGCCTTTTCCGCTTAGAATATACACATCTTGTTGATAACAACCTGTCTGGGTGGGTGCAAACCGCCACATTGAAGGAAACCCATTTTCTTCCATCCTTTCTGCATATTGCATCATTATCTTAGTTCCCCGCTTACCTTTAACCTTCAATTCAACATTTCCTGCCAAATGACGTCCAAAATCAACAAAATAGGTGTTGTCATCTATTTTTTTCACCAATTTAGCTGACTCTGTTTCTACTTCACAAATTGGTTCAAACATCTGCGATGACAATTCTTTTTTATTGTTATCACTGAATTTATTCACAGTGCACACTGCGTTTTTCCATTTCGAATCGTTAAACCCAACACAATTCCATCCTGCAATTTCTTGTCTTGCATCATAATATTCGCCGGCTTTTAGACTCTCAAAGAGAATTGGACCGTTAGCAACTTTAAAAAGCTCGTCGGTTACAATATTTTCAACAGAACCGTCATTATATTCAACTTTCAAAATTGCCTTAATCTTTGGCTCACCCAACCAATCTTTAGCGCGAAATTCACCCCATAAAGATGGAGTTGTGATCCCATACCATCCACGCCCTAATTCAAATCCAACAATGTTCTCTTTATCTAAACATGATGTGATGTCATAAACGCTATAATATATCACATTATCATATCTCGAATATCCGGGTTCAAGCATGGCATTACCAACTTTATTTCCATTAATCGACATTTCATAATATCCGATTCCACTCACATAAGCTCTTGCTCTTTTTATATTAGATTTCAATGAAAAAGTTTTTCTTAACAGTGGAGCCTCCTGACCTTTCTTAATTTCTAATAATGAATTGGTAGCGTGAACAAACAGATGCCCATCTTTCGGCTGAGAGATTCCTCCTCCGGGGAAAAAAATATCTTGAAAATTATTCAAAGTATTATCCTTAAAATTGTCAAAGTATAAAATCTCTTTTTTATTAGATACTTTAAAATTATCAAATATAGCCGTTGCAGCAGTTCCCGAAATATCTATTGCTCCAACCCCCACAGTACCGTTTGGGAGTGAATTATCTTCAATCGGTCTATCTGTTAGCAATACATTATCGAGATAGAAATTAAATTTATCTTTATTTGCTGAGATTCTAATCTTATAACTTTTATTCTTTAGAATAGGCTTGCGCGCGTCAATTGTTGATAATAAACTTTTCTTGCCATAAATATTTTTATAAACCGATATTTTACCAGAATTACCCGGTTCTATTTGCGCCACATAGCACAATTCGGTAGTGTAAGTAGCTCGAAATAACAAGTTTGCCGAGTTTAATATTATTTTTACTTCGCATTCAAGATCATAATCAGTCCATTTCTCAACTTTTGCCGCTATGCTTTTAGGCATCTCCGATTGCTTACCAATCCATTTTGCATCTCCCCAATCTTCATTTGAAAGCAGCCCCATTTCAAAGAATGATGATTTACTCGCCACTACCAACCCTTTATCGTTAATAAGATAAACTTTCCAATAATATCGCATTCCGCTTTTTAAGTTAGAGCCGGCGTATGCTATATCCTTGCATTTATCGCTTACAATAATTGAGCTGTTCCATACATCTCCGCTATCAGCACTTATTAATTCTTGAGATGATGATACCTTTATTTGATAAGCATATTGTTTGAATCCTCGTTTTGAATCTTTTGAACAGTTATAACTCCATGAAAATCGGGGCGACTGAGTTTCAACACCTAAGGGATTAGGCAATCCTTCCACTTTGAGATTTAATATTTCTATCTCGGTTGCACCAACTAAATTAGCCTGAAATAGCGCAAATAAGAGGAATAATTTAATTTCTAATTTCATGCGGGTTATTATTTATCCGAAAACTTAATATTCTTCGTAAATTTATTCACTTTGATATTTCCCGAAATTGCATCTGTAACTTTCACTCCATTTATGCGATAATTCTTAATGATGATATTTTCAACGGTCTCATCTTTGCTAATTCCTAAGATACGACTTGGACTTGCGTTAGAGCCATTATATGTAATATCCTCAAATGTTACGTTTCTAAGTTTTTTGCCATAACCTAATGGAGCATAAGCATTTTGGTAAGTCAAAGAGATGACTTGTCCAGATTTAATATCATCCACCCTTATATTCTTCCAATGAATATCCGAATAACATCCCTTATCTGCTATCATTACAGCCATCACCCCTGGATATACATCATCATTTTGATTATTTTCAAGAACATCAATATTTTCAAACTTCACGTTGTAAACATTCGTACCATTTACATCTGGCCCTAATAGCATATTATGTGCTTCATCAGCCCATAGTATGCAATTTCTCATGGTTATATTGTGACTTTCGGCTACATTCAAACTCTTTATAGTATCCCCTCTTAACCCATCAAGAACAGTATTAACCGACAGATCAATCGCTTTTACCGAAATATTATCATCTTTATTGCGCTGAATAGTATTTTCTATCAGAATATTAGATGACGACACAATATCAAACCCATCAGAGTTTGCATTCGATCCTATTTGTTTAATACCATCCACATGAACATTATCACATCCTACCGTTACAATATTCCATGTCGGTGTATTACGGAACATCGTATTCTTAACTTCTACATCCGAACAGTTTATTAATAGCAACTGACTATATCTTATCTTGGAAAAATCCATATTTTCATGAGAGCCGTCAATAATGCCAGAACCTTTGATTGTAACATTTTTAGCTCCATTGGAATAGATATAGCCAAATACAAGAGCATCGGGATGAATATAAAGTGTTTGATTGCTTGTCAATGATATTCGACCTACCTCATGTACTCCGGGACCATACCACAATACATTTTTATCATTTTTGTCGGGAATATCGCAATCTGATTTATCGGCATATAGAAAGATATTATTATATCTATCGCCATCAAATTCTATTGATACTTTGCAAGGTTTATCCAAAGAGAAAAGTATCGTATTTTCATTAATCTTATGAGGGATAAGATTTGTAGATTGAGGGCGAATCTCTGCCGTTTGAAATCTCCCGGATGATTTGGTGACTCTAACTTCGACTGGAGAATCAAAAGCATCTTCAAATTTTGCAAAACTCATGTGTAATGTTCCCCAAAATACCATTGCATCGTGAGAATACAATGTTTCCCAATCTGCATTACCTCGCTTGATTTCCACTTTATAGGATTTATTTTCAGCGGGACGTATGGTTGAATTCGATTTAAATTCAACAGCAAATACATTTAATGTGCAAAAAGCTACAAATAGCAATAATAATCTCATAGTTAGTTTATTTATTTATTTTTATGAATGCGCAATTACGTTTATGTCGAACATCAATAAAATAAGTACCATTCCGTTTTTTTATTTTTATTGACTTCCCATCTTTTTCACCCGGATAATACACTTTCGCATCATTTGAAGATAACTCTATCCCATTTAGAATTATCCGACTTTTATCCCCCTCACCCAATACTACAGGAATTATGTATCCATCATTAACCTTGAAAATATTAGCTTTAGCGGTATAATTTTCTACAGCAATAGCATGAGGAGTAAGTACCCATTCTCGCCCTTTCATCATCTGCATCATTTGCCCATAATCAAGATATAGCTTATCCACATAATCTGTGGGACGAATTGAGTGATCATTACCCTCAAATGGACACATTGGAAATACACCCATATACAAATGTCGCTGCATAAATGGATCTCCACCTTCATTTTCTATGGTCTTAGCAATATCTACCCACCCCATGGCTGGCTTCGAAAAGCAATTTAGAGCCATTAAGTTAAGAGAATTTCCCATGTAAGTAAACTCATCGAATATTCCATCAACTTCATTAAGTAAATCTATTCTTCGAGTATGGTTATTTACATAAATTACCTTTCCTGCATTATGCATCATTGGCCCAAGTTTGCTCATCAATTGTTTCCACGAATTATATAACGATCTCACCGGTTTACCCGAATCCCATGTAATTTTATCATCAGCATTCTCATTAAAGATTCTCAACCAATCCATTCTATCTATACATATTCCATAAGAGTCAGGTAAGTATTCAATATGCTTTTTAGCCTGATCCAAAAGAAATGCAGAGTATATCGGATCGCCACAATCCATAGCCACAGCTCCTCCCCATGTACCATAAGGAATGGGATAATTGGCATTTATTTGCGTTGAGTCGGTTAATGATTCTTTAGGCATTGGCAATATCGCATTATACAATTTACCATACACAAAGTTATTTGCATCCTTCCATATATCATCATCACTCGTATGAGTCAAAGCCGGAGGAGGAGTGACAACTCCCGTTCCAAATTCACACACATTAAAATAGCTCAACGAATAGAATCTATTTTCTTTGAATTTTTTCGCCACTTTATTAAGATTTGCTATACTTTGAGTTGGTGATTTTGTTACACCTGCTTTATAACCAAAAGTTTCCCATTCCTCATTTTCCCCCAAAGGTGGAATAAACATCCCCATATACGGAAAATCAAATGACGCTTGCCAATTTACGCCAAAAGCCATTGATTTCAGTTTCTCTACATTATTTATTTCTTGACTTGCCGAATAAGACCCTGTTCCACATATCGCATTTGCAATTTTATTTTTAGGTTCAAAATATTCCGGATACATTTCATAGGCTATGCCTACCCCGGAACGCCAATCTGAAGCATGCTTTACAATATCATATGAAAAATGCAATATATTATCCTGAGATATACGGTTACATAAACGATTGAATGAAATTGACCCATTTGCTTTAGTTTCTAACTCCAAATCTATAATAGAATCTTTGAACGATAAAATTATGCTATATCCTAAATTGTAATTATTATCTAAGATAACCGCCATAGGAATTGCAAACAAATCATTCTGAGCAGGCACAAAACCCACCATTGGATCTGATGCGTGAAAAGCTGTGGCGCCATAATAATATTTGCTATCGATAAAGGGAACCGGGATTAACGGATCTACCCAACGATTATTTTTTTCACCACCCAACACTGCCCATCCTTTTGCGGCATCACATCCACCCTTATATTCACGCAATTGTTTGCGCAAAGAATTATCCATCGACAATGTATCAACATTAGGCGATCCCCATGCCGTCCAAAATCTAAGATTGGAGTTATCCTTGGTGATGAATTGAAAAATGCTCTCTATAGGCATTGACCACGGCGTTCCCTTGGCTCCTTTTATATCAACATCGCAATGTACACCATTATCAGTCAATATATACTTCTCCGTCAAAAAACAAGATGTCTTGAGACTGTCGCAATATAATATTTTAGATACTTCAATACTATTTTTCTTTCGACTAATTTTTTGCTCCTTTGCAATTATACATTTATCGATACTTGTTGATAACACCAATCTTATATCTTCAGCATTATTTACCGATTTAAGGCATATATTGCCTTTACTGTCTGCATCAATTATATGATCCTCACTTATAGTATCTAATATCGACATGGAATTATTATTATTCTTAGAAATAC
>CAZYEO010000135.1:0-6122 GCA_964646495.1 uncultured Muribaculaceae bacterium | reverse complement strand
GAGCATTTGCGCTGGAAAATATTGACAGAATGAGGGTTATCCCGATAATTTTTAAATATGATATATATTTCATATCGACTTTCTTGATTAAAAAAATTAGCACAAAAATAACAGAATAATATTGATATTCTTACGGAATAAATGATAACTACCAAAAATTATCTTTTTTAAAGATTAGCACATTAACCAATGATTATCACATCAATCCATTCAAAGCTATTGCATAGCTGCGTAAATGTAAAAATACTATTTGCTAATTAGTTTAAAATGTTGTATATTTGCAATACTATTTTTAGGTTTCTCGAAAAGTTACACACCATTACCTAAACAAGTGATAATCAAAAAGAATTTGCAATAAATATAGATATATGTCATCATCAATAGCCAAAAAGAAACATGTAGTAGTCATCGGAGGTGGATTTGCCGGACTTAATGCTATAAAGCATCTCTCTAAGGACAAATTCGACATTACTCTTGTAGATCGTCACAACTATCATTCATTTCCTCCTCTATTCTATCAGATAGCATCATCCGGTCTTGACTCCGGAAGTATTTCATTCCCTTTTAGGAGAGAAATACGAAAGATGAAAAATGTTACTTTTCATATGGGAGAAGCACGATCTATCAATCCTGAGAAAAAAACATTAACGACTCAATTTGAAACTCTGACTTACGATTATTTGATTATTGCAGCCGGTACTACCAATAATTTCTTTGGTATCGAAGGATTGCTTCAGAAGGTATATACTCTCAAGTCTACAGCAGAATCGATTCGTCTTCGCAATGAGATATTAGATAGACTCGAACGCGCAAGTATATGTACTGATGAGAAACGACGTAAAGAACTTCTCAGTTTTGTAGTTATCGGAGCAGGTCCCACCGGAGTAGAAATAGCAGGCGCATTAGGAGAAATGAAACGATATATTCTGCATCGTGAATATCCAAGCATCAAACAGGAAGATATTTCCGTTGTGATAATAGAAGGGACAGATAGAGTATTGCGCACGATGACTGAAGATGCTTCACGCAAAGCTTATGAATATCTTGGGCACTTGATGGTAGACGTGAAACTAAACAAAATCATGTCTTCATACGAAAACAATATAATCAAATTTTCTGACGGTGAAGAATTATATTGTGAAACTCTTATATGGACTGCTGGTATTACCGGTGAAGAAATATCCGGATTGGATCCATCGGTGAAAGGTCCCGGAAATAGATATATCGTGGATGAATACAATCGTGTGACAGGATTCAACGATATATTTGCAATTGGCGATATTGCATTTTTGAAAAGTGACCTATTTCCTCGTGGCTATCCTCAAATGGCACAGGTTGCTATACAACAAGCTACAAATCTTGGGAAGAACTTAAGTGCCGAACAGTTTGTTAATCCATTCAAATATATTGATAAAGGATCGATGGCAACAGTAGGTAGAAACCGCGCGGTAGCTGATTTGAAACATATTCATATGTTTGGACGCCCGGCATGGCTCACATGGATGTTTATTCACTTAATATCCTTATTGGGGATGCGCAATAAAATCAATGTATTAATCAACTGGGTATGGGCATATTTTTCATACAGTACATCTCTACGTTTATTAATCCGCCCTACAAAGTATCCTTATCGACACCATTGGGATAATTAATATTAATCACACACAATTATTATAAACTTTATATTTCGCATAAATAATGAAAAAAAATATTTTAGTATCTACAGCTATTCTTTTTGCAATTACATCTACAAGTTGCTCAATATTCAATAAAAATAAAGTTCAACCTGAAGAAGTAAAAGAGATAACCGTAGAAAAGGGGGAGGAAACTACCACTAAAGTTGGAGCTACTCAAAATGCAGTATCGAGCATTAAACAAATATTAGGAGAATGGACAATCGTAAGTGTTTATGATAAAAAAGTAAACTCAGAGAATATGCCTTTCCTTAATTTCACAGAAGAGGAGGATCGTGTTTACGGAAATAACGGCTGCAATGTGATCAATGGAACATATAAAATTGCAAAAGATAAGACAATTAAGTTTGGCAATATGATCTCTACAATGATGGCTTGCCCCGATATGAAATTGGAGACATCGATAATGAAAGCTATAAATGAAACAACCAATTATTCATTCTCTACATTGAGTGGAATCATGCATCTTAACTTACTTGATTATAGAGGAGCTAAGATAATGATTCTAAAACGACATAATCTTGAGTCGCTCAATGGTGCATGGACGGTGAAAGATATTCACGGTGAAGCAATGAGCAGCAAAGATGTGAAATTGGTAATAGATATTCCAGAATTAAAACTGCATGGCAACTCAGGATGCAATGTTATCAATGGAGCGATTGCTCTTGATCCTAAAAAAAATAATGCTATTCAATTTCTTCAACTTATATCCACACGCAAGATGTGTCCTGATATGAGTATAGAAACGGCTCTTCTCATTGCTCTTGAAGAGACTGAGAGCTACAAGAAAAAGAACTCCAATGAAGTAATGTTCTACGATAACAAGGGTAAATTGGTTTTGACTCTTAAGCGTTTAGACCTAAAGAAATAACGATACAAAGATAAAAACAGTTAAGGTCGTAAAACTGCTGTAACATAAAAAATAGTTTGATGAAAATATATCATCAAACTATTTTTTTATGCAACAATGTATCATCTCTATAAGCTACCATTATTCACCATGATCAGTGTGTATGAAATTTTTGCTTGCCCCTTTAATACGAAACATATTTCCGATCATGAGTATAAATATCAAAGGAATTTTTAAGGTAGCTCTAAAAAAGTCTTTTGTAAGTAATTTTGCAGGTATTGCAAGGAACATGGATATTACGAATAGAAGGAGCAAAATACCCCATTTTATTGAATATATAGGCTCGATAACGATGGTAAGCATGGAAAATATCACAATTAAGCCTAACAATATTACCAATGGAGGCATTATCCATTGAGCTATTTTATCACACAAATCTATATTTCCTGTTATCACTGCTCTCGGCAGATGTTTCAAAGAACCAAAGAGAGTTGCATATTGAGCAGCAAGCCATCTACGACGTTGATTATAAAATGCTTTATCTTTAGCCACCTTTTCATCCAGCACGTATACTTCCTCAAAATAATGAACCTTTATGTTCTGTAAATGAAGTAGAATTTCCAACTCCTTATCCTCTCCTGCCGAATATACTTTATTTATATTTTCAGCAAACCATCTCATAGGAAATATCATTCCAGATCCTATCAAAGCGGAGGAAAGCCCCAAATTATTATGGCCTTTTCTATATATGGAGTTATTTATTTCTTCACTCACGCCATCGAGCATTGATGTGGAAGAATTTGAATTTTTTGATATTCTATGAGCTTGGATGTATTCTATACCACAATTTATTCTATCGTTGATTTCAGAAAGGAAATTTTCATCTACAATATTATCACCATCAAGAATAACCACATAATCATATAACGATGGATCGATAGTAGTCATGAAATATTGCATTGCTTTAGCCTTCGAGGAATTATCCCTATCAAATTTTACCAAATTACACTTTTTTTCGAGCATCTCATTGGTGTTTCTATCCATGTGTTGAGAAATAACAAATACATCATAACTATCATGATTATACGTTTGATCGTTCACAGCATCAACAGTGGCTTCAATTACTTTATCCTCCTTATATGCAGGGATGATTATGGCAATCTTATTTACAGTTTCGCGTATTGGCGTATTTGTTTTTTTTCGGAATTTTGATGCAATAGCATACAACAATACATATCCTACAGATATTGCAAGGAATATATATATACCCCAATCAATCCATTCAAGCAGAGTAATCATACTGTTTATTTTTATTTTTTATATTCAGGAAACTCACTACCCCTTTCAGCGTTTGATTCACAAGATTAAATTTTCTCTTCATCGAAAAAACTAATATGTTTTTTATTATGGGTAATGTCAATAAATAGCATAATGCCACGATACGTTCTACACCTTTTCTGTGTCTGTATGCATAAAGAAGACGATTTCGAGTGAGATAATAAATTTGAATCGGGCTACCAAATCCTACACTTTGACTCTCTTTGTGATAAACTGTGGCTCGTGGTTCGTACCAAAGCTCGTAACCTTGTTCACTTATAGTTGTGCTCCAATCCAATTCTTCGTAATAAAGGAAAAATAATTCCGGCATCAATCCAGCTTTTTCTATCACCTCTCTTTTAAGTAGCATTGCCGCACCATGAGCATAGGGTGTTGATTGTGCGTTATCATATTGTCCTTTGTCAATTTCTCCGCTTCCAATATGAGCATTCCTTAGAGAATATCTCGATAATGGGGTGAATCCCGCAAATTGTATTTTATTATCGCCATAGGAGAAACGTATTTTAGGACTCACTACACCTATTTTAATATCAGAATTCAAACGTTCAATTAAATATTGCCATGAATCATCTTTTATTATGACATCATTATTGAGCAAAAATATATATTTACCCTTTGCTCTTAAAATCCCCAAATTATTTCCACCTGAAAATCCTAAATTTTTGGTACTTTTTATTACTGTAATATCGGGATATCTGTCATTTAGAACCTCTGCTTCGTTTTCACGAGATGCATTATCAACTATTATTATCTCATAGCTAACGCTTTTCACATTGGATCTAATAGAATCGATCATTTCACAGGTATCTTTCAACCCATTGTAGTTAATAGAAACCACTGAAATTTGAATATTGTCAGTTCCTTTTTCGATCTGTGAATTTTGCATATATAATATTCCTTTAATATTACAAATATATCTATTTATGATGTAAAAGCAATTATATATTAATAAATAATTTTTACAGTGAAACTATTTTAAAATTTATTCATATCTTCGCATTCCAACACTTAGTAATGGAAAACTTAAAGCAACAGACTTCTCGGAGCGTAATATGGAGTGCCGTAGAACGGTTCTCAGTACAGGGTATTCAACTTATCCTCACAGTTATAATTGCGCGTGTACTTCTTCCGTCTGATTACGGATTGATTGCCATGCTTAGTATTTTTATGGCATTGGCGCAAACATTTATTGATAGTGGATTTGCAAATGCCTTAATACAAAAGAAAGAACGTACAGCTAAAGATTATAGCACTGCTTTTTATTTTAATATAGGTATATCAATTATACTGTATCTGGTACTTTTCTTGTGTTCGCCATATATAGCCGATTTCTATAATGAACCGAAACTCGATTATATCACAAAAGTATTCGGAATAACCCTTATAATTAGTTCTTTCGGTATTGCGCAGCAAGCAAAACTAACGGTAGAGCTTAATTTTAAGCGTCAAGCACATGCATCAATTATTGCAGTGATATTCAGCGGGGCAATCGGGGTGTGGATGGCTTACAATGGATTTGGTGTATGGGCTTTAGTGTGGCAATCGTTGCTCAACAATTTGCTACGAGTAATATTCTTATGGATATATTCAAAATGGATTCCATCTTTGGAGTTTTCTAAATCATCTTTCACATCATTGTTTTCATTTGGATCGAAAATGCTCGGCTCATCGTTACTTCACACAATATATGTAAATCTATATACACTCATAATTGGTAAGTTCTTTGCAGCTGATATTTGCGGATTATATAATCAGGCAAATAAACTATCATCTTTTCCATCTTCTAATCTTGCCACAGTAATAGTAAGGGCTGTATATCCGATACAATGCCGATATCAGGATGATTTGCCAATGCTTAAGGATTTATATCTTAAATACCTTAGAATGGCATGTTTTATTATCTTCCCTATAATGATATTATTTTGTATTCTCGCTGAGCCGTTGGTAATATTGTTCTTAAAAGAACAGTGGTTGCCTGCTGTTCCATTATTGCAACTATTATGCTTGGCATATATGTGGGACCCGGTAATGAAAATAAATGGTAGTATGGTTACGGTAAAAGGTCGTTCCGACTACTTTCTAAAAGCTGAAATATACAAAAAAATAGTAGCATTCATTATTCTATTTGCTACAATACCATTTGGTATCACAGCAATGTGTGCGGGACTTATTGCATACTCTTTTGCTGATATTATCATAATATCATATTTTACCAAAAAAGTAATTGAGATATCCCTTTT
>CAZYEO010000134.1:0-6218 GCA_964646495.1 uncultured Muribaculaceae bacterium | reverse complement strand
AGATTGAAGAATGAACGTCCTGAAATTGATTTTGTGGTATTCGGATATCCTGAATGGATTACATACCTTCATGAATACAAAGATTCGTTTCATAAATGGGATACATATTTATATAGCCGTTTCTTTGCCGATAATACAGAAAAAGGTGTAGCTGACATTACATCTCAATATAAGTCATGGTATGGAAAGGATATGATGATAGCAGCTCCTCAATTCGGGCTACTTGGATTTGATACCGGTATGTATTTCCTTTCTGAAGCATGCCGTAATAATAATGATTTTAATAAGTCTAAAAATGTATATTTTGGTGTTCAAAACGATTTTAAGTTTGAACGCGTAAGCAATTGGAGTGGATTTATTAATAAGTCATTGTATATTATTCACTTTGCTCCTGATTCAACAACAGAGAAAATTATACGATGAAACATATTAAAACATATATAATATTAGCTTTTGTGATGTTCTCAATCACCCCTCGCGTGGTTGCGCAACGTCATTATGAGCCGAATATAGCAATTGGAGCAAAAGGTGGAGTAACCCTGTCAAGAACAGGTTTTGCGCCATCAATTCCGCAAAATATGCTAATGGGATATATGGGTGGTTTGTCTTTTAGGTATATGGAGGAGCGTAATTTCGGATTGATAGTAGAGCTAAATATTACGCAACGTGGATGGAAAGAATCATTTGAAAAAACAAATTTGCAATATCAGCGCACATTCACCTATCTTCAATTACCGATGCTTACGCATATATTTTTCGGAAGCCATAAATTCAAAGGATTTTTCAATGCAGGACCTGAAATTGGAATTATGATAGGTGACTCACAAAAATATAATTTTGATATTAATAACATTGGAGGTGTAAAGGATTTTCCGAAAAATCATCGCACTGAACAATATAAACTCGCTGTAAATAGTAAATTTGATTACGGTATATCAGCAGGCTTAGGAGTAGAATATGTGGCTAAACGAAAAAACTCGATAATGCTTGAAGGTCGCTTTTACTACGGGCTTGGCAACGTATTTAGCAGCCATAAAAGTGACCCATATTCAGCTTCTCCGGGAATGTCAATTATGATAAGTCTTGGGTATATGTATAGGATAAAATAATAATTCTGATTATTATTAACTATTGAGTATCTTGAATATCAATTCACGAAGAAGATCATATTCATTCTGCTTAGAACCTATTCCTTTACTCTTGGTGTCAAATTCTCGTAAATATCCAATTGCCGCAAAGCAACTTGCCGCAGAATATACTCTGCAAGCTTCTACGAATATCTTTACTCTGTAGGGGGATTTACTGTCAAGTTGCTCCATTAAACCTTGTTCACTCCTATTCTTTGCTGTATGAACAAGCATAAGATTGCTAAAAAAAGAAAATAATAATCCGGTTGTGAGAACAGTTGGATTTTTACGTGGATTTTTCTGAAAATAATCAATTATTTTCATTGATTTTCCCACATTTCGCTCCCTGAGTGCATTTTCAAGTTCAAAATTATTATAGTCTTTGCTAATCCCTATATTTCTTTCAATTAATTCCGGGGTAACATCTTTTGATCCCTTTATAACTAATGATAATTTATCTACCTCGCTAAATAGGCGCACCAAGTCCGTTCCAACATAATCTTTGAGCATAGACACCGCTTTCCCATTAATGGTGAGACCTAATTCGGCACAATAATCCACTATTAATTTACCTATATTATTATCGGTAATTTTTTTTGATTCATATATCACAACGTCATCGCTCGCCTTAGCAAGCTTCATAAACTCGGGAGCTTTCAGATTCCCATTTTTATTGCATATTATGAGTATTGTACTCTTTAGAGGCTGACGGACATAATATTGAAGCATGTCCGCATTATCCATCATTTGAGCTTCTTTTAATATCACTACTTGATATTCCGACATTGCCGGATAGCGTTTGCAAGCAGAGATTACATCTTTTACATCTGTTTCAAGCCCATAAAATATAGTGAGATTAAAATCTCGCTCATCTTCATTCAGAGCATATTCAAGGACTGTGGAACATATTTTATCAATATAATATGACTCCTCCCCCATAAGTACATATATAGGAAGAAATCTTTTATTTTTTGCAGCCTTACAAATGTCAGTAGCTGATAATGCTTCTTTTTTAGCCATAATTCTTAAATATACCGTTTTTATGAAGTATTTTTACATCATAAATACTCATATTTGCAAAAGTAATAAATCCCATGCAACTAAACCTTCCAAAAGGAAATTTTAAATTGAAAAAAGATGAGAATGGAGATACTATGATATTCGATATTCTTAGAAAAAAATATGTAGCTCTTACCCCAGAAGAATGGGTGAGGCAGAATTTCGTATCATTTTTAATATCTTCTCGATGTTTTCCTGCCGGATTAATGGGCAATGAGATTGCACTTGTTCAAAATGGAATAAAGCGCAGATGTGATACATTGGTGACCAATCGATATGGCAATCCTCTTGTAATAATAGAATATAAAGCACCATCAATTACGATTGATCAAAAAGTATTTGATCAAATTGTACGCTACAATATGGTATTGAAAGCACAATATTTGATTGTTACAAATGGAATAAGGCACTATTGTTGCAAGATTAATTACAACGATAATGCCTATTCATTTCTAAAGGATATACCCGAATATGATCAATTGGGTTAAATACCGGTATTTTCTTTTGATTCTATTGAATTGCCAGATTTATTTTCGCTTGATTGGGATAGAGTAGCCGGTTTACCTTTCGAGAAAATATTAGAAAGATATTTTTCTTGGATATTTTGCATTAATTCCCAGAAATTTGGTACAAACAATGTCCCAATAATTGCATTCAGAGCCATCCCGAACACTACAGCAGTTCCAAGTGATATCCTACTTTCTGCTCCAGCCCCCGAAGCAAACATCATAGGCATAACTCCAAATACAAACGCAAGCGCAGTCATTATTATCGGTCGGAATCTTATTTTTCCGGCATCAATAGCAGATTGACGTATTGTCTCACCAGTCTTGCGGAAATCAACTGCATATTCAACAATCAAAATCGCATTTTTAGCAGAGAGCCCCAATAGTAGGATTAATCCTATTTGTGTGTATATACTTATACTTTCATTCATTATTACACATCCAAGTACAGTGCCTAAAACTGCAATCGGCATACTTAATACGACAGCAATTGGATCTGTCCAACTTTCATATTGTGCTGCCAAAACCAATATTGTCATTATCACTGCAAAAATAAGAATAATAGAAACAGTAGCTCCCGATTGGGTTTCTTGATATGCCTGTCCGGTCCATGAAAAAGCAAAATTGTTTCCTAAGGTTTCGTGAATCAAGTTTTCAGTAGATTTTATACCAGCATCCGAACTTACATTTTGATTCAAATTGCTTGTTATTGAAGCGGAGGAATACATATTATATCTATTATCCATTGACAATCCCATTACAGGTTCTATTTGTGTGAATGATGAAAATGGAACCATTTGATTAGTGCCGTTGCGTACACTTAATTTCAATACATCATTTATGCGAGATCTCGCATTGGCATCTGCTTGAATTTTTACCTGAAATACACGTCCAAATTCAACGAAATCATTAACGTATGAGCCACCCATGAATTGTGCTAAGGTAGAGAAAACAGATGATAAGTTTAATCCTTGCATTTCTACTTTATTTCGATCAATATTTAACTGATATTGCGGTATCTGCCCTTGGTATAATGATGTAAGAGAAGCTAAATTAGGATCACTGGCAGCCTTTTGTTGTAATGCTGTTATCGCTTTGCTTATCTCTTCCGGACCCAGATTATTTATATCGAGTAATTGAAATTCAAGTCCGCCGGAATTTCCCAATCCTGAAATAGCCGGAGGGTTTACCGAAAATATTATAGCTTCTTGTATATTGGAAGTTATAATATTTGCTTTTTCAATTACTGCAAATACTTTTTCATCAACTTTTTTACGTTCTGACCATGGCTTAAGTACTACAAATAAAGATGCCATATTTGATGAAGCTCCTCCCCCCATAAATGAGAATCCTGTTACAGATATTACATCTTGTATTTCTGGAATAGTTTTCAGCTGTTTTACCACATCTTGTGTTACAGCAGATGTCCGTTCCAACGAAGATCCGCTTGGTAATTGAATGGAGGTCATAAAATATCCCATATCTTCACTTGGAATATATGATGAAGGCCATTTTATAAATCCCCAGAATGCTACACCGGATATTAGAAGGAATATACCAAGTATAAGAGCCGGGCGTTTCAAGAATTTTTGAATTGTCACGGTATATAGGTTCAATGTATAATCAAACCCTTTATTAAACCATCTATAAATAAAGAATTTCGAATCAGCAGGTTTCAAAAATAATGCACATAAAGCCGGAGTCAGAGTTAAAGCATTAAATCCGCTGAAAGCTGTTGATACCGCGATAGTTAAAGCAAATTGTTTGTATAATTGCCCTGTTATTCCACTTATGAATGCAGTTGGAATAAAAACCGATAACAATACGAGAACCTCTCCAATCACCGGACCTTGTAATTCTTGCATAGACTTGATGGCAGCCTCTTTTCGTGTATATTTGCCCGTGTCTAATAGTCTCGAGCAGTCCTCCACAACCACTATTGCATCATCCACCACTATTGCGATCGCCAGAACCAACCCAAAAAGCGTGAGCGTATTTATTGTGAATCCCATCATTTTCATCACAGCAAATGTAGCTATCAGCGATACCGGAATCGTGATCATCGGGATAATTACTGCTCGCCAATTCTGGAGAAATAATAATATCACGAGCATTACTATGAGAGTAGTTTCAATAAACGTTACTACCACTTCATCAATAGATGCAGTGACAAAATTTGTAGTATTAAGAATCGTTTGATATTTTACTCCAACAGGAAAATATTGTTGTAAATCATTTAATTTGTTTTCAACTCCCTTTACTACATCCAGTGCATTAGCACCTGGAAGTTGATATATCGCAATCATAGCAGCATCTTTTCCCGATACGCCCGACATTGTACCATAGGTTATACTTCCTAAATCAATTTTAGCTACATCTTTTAATCTAAGATAAGAGCCATCGGTATTTGCTTTTAAGATTATCTCTCCGAATTCTTCAGGCGAAATAAGTCGTCCTTGTGAAATAAGAGTAAATTGAAATGCTTCCTTCGTGTTGCTTGGAGGTGCACCTACACTCCCGGCAGATACCTCCATGTTTTGGGCTGAAATAGCTGAATATACATCTGAAGGTGTGACACTGCGTATTCGCATGGCTTCGGGATCCAGCCACACCCGCATACTGTAATTACCTGCACCAAAAACATTCACTCCTCCTACTCCTGGAAGACGCGAAAGTTCATCGGCAATATTTATTTGTGCATAATTGGATAGATATAATGCACTATAGCGATTAGAATCATCACCCATAAGCCCAACGAACAACACCACATTCGTAGATTGTTTTTGAGTCGTTATCCCTTGCTCTATTACGGCTTCGGGTAGGCTCCCTTGTGCTATAGCTACCCTGTTCTGAACCATAACAGTAGCCATATCTATATCAGTCCCTAAATCGAAAGTAACAGTTAGTTTATATGTACCATCGGATGCAGATGTTGAGCTCATATACATCATTCCATCCACACCATTCACTTGTGCCTCAATAGGTACTCCCACTGTTTTTGCCACTGTTTCTGCATTGGCTCCGGGATACACAGCCGACACCATTACAGTTGGTGGAGTAATTTCAGGAAGTTGCGCCACTGGAAGAGTAAATAACGTGAGCAATCCTGCAAATATCATTAATATCGCCAGCACAGTTGCAAAGATTGGCCGGTCGATGAAAAATTTTGACATCATAATTTTGACTCTTTAATGGATTCCTACTTGGTCATTACTGGTTTCACGGTCATACCGTCCCGTACTTTTAATAATGCTTTTGTTACATATCGATCGGTCGGTTTTAATCCATTATTTACCACCCTTAAAGTGTCGTGATATAATTCTCCCACTTTAATTGGAGTGTATATTACCTTGTTGCTGTCGTTTATCAAATATACATATTTACCCAATTGATCTGTGCCAATTGATGCATCCTTAATGAGAATAGCATTCTTAACCTTTTCGTATGGCATATTTACTGTTACATACATACCGTCACGAAGTTCATTGTGCTCATTCTTGATCTTGGCACGTATTTTAAGAGAACC
>CAZYEO010000133.1:0-6332 GCA_964646495.1 uncultured Muribaculaceae bacterium | reverse complement strand
AATGTTAAGACTGTTTCTAGAGATAGGTCTAGTGTTTATGCTAAAGCTATAAGTAACTATTTTCGTGTTCTAAATAATTATTACTCATGAAAGCATTAAACAAAAAAAAATTGATGATAGCCATTGTGCTATTAGGGGGAATAATGTTCAGTGTATATGCCGAACACTTGACTATAATGCACACTAATGATACTCATAGCCAGATAGATCCTGACTTTTCTGATAAGGGAGGTATTCTACGTCGCAAAGTAATAATCGATAGCATTCGTAACGCAGATAAAAACACACTTCTTGTTGATGCCGGTGATGCTGTGACGGGTACTATGTATTCGGTGCTATTTGGTGGAGAAGTGGATATGGCAATGATGGATAAGTTGGGTTATGATATTCAAATATTGGGTAATCATGAATTTGACAATGGGATTGACAGTTTGGCATTTTTCTATAAAAAGACAAAGCCATTAAAATTATCAACCAACTATGATTTTACAGGAACGCCTCTCGAAGGTTATTTCCAGCCATATATTATAAAAGAATATGGAGGGAAAAAGGTCGCTTTCATAGGTATAAATCTTAATCCGGAGGGGCTGATCATTCCTGCTGCCATAAAGGGTGTAAAATATAAAGATCAGCTTAAAACTGCAAATGAGACAGCTTCAATGCTTAAAAAAGAAAAGGGTGTGGACTTAGTGGTAATGTTATCTCATATAGGATATGGTAAAGAAAAAGAAACGATTGATACCGATCCCGAAATTATAGCCAGTAGTCATGATATTGATATTGTAATCGGAGGACACTCACATACTACAATCGACCCAGAGAATCCCAAAAGCGTTAAATACCTTATTGAAAATGCTGATGGACGCAATGTGCTTGTGACTCAGACGGGAAAAGCAGGGCAGAATCTTGGCGTAATAGATATTGATCTTGATGATATGGAAGCAAGCTACAAGTTGATTCCTGTGACAAAAAGATATGATGACCGCATTGATACTGTTTTACAGAATTGGCTTAAACCTTACACAGCTAAAGTAGATTCTATAATGAATCATACCATAGTTTATTCAGAAAAAGAAATGCCATCTGGGAAAACCGGAGCACTCACAAATTGGGTAGCCGATCTTGCTAAAAGAACCGGAGATACACTATACGGACAACCCATAGATATGGCTATTATGAACAAAGGTGGTATACGCAGAATGATGCCAAAAGGAGAAATATCCGAAGGTGTACTCATGTCAATGTTCCCATTTTCCAACCATTTAGTCATTCTGAAAATAAAGGGGGATGACTTACTTGAAGGTTTAGAAGTAATGGCAAAACGTGGTGGCGATGCAGTGAGCAAAGAGCTAAGTGTAAGATATAATAAAGATAATAAAATAACCTCGGCAAAATTCAACGGTAAAAGTATAAAAAAAGATAAGTATTATACGATTGCAACTCTTGATTATTTAGCCGGAGGTGGGGATTATATGGAATCATTCAAAGATGGTGAGGTATTAATCGTTTCTCCTCATGTATTTTCGACAGATGTACTTGATTATGCTCGATATTTGGGAGATAAGGGATTGATGATAAAATCAACGGATGAAAGTCGAATGTATAGAGAATAAAAAACTCTTATCATGAATACACAATATAGTAATAAAAAACCTTTAAACATAGATGATGCAGCACTTGAATGGGCTATAGCAAAGATAAATTCACTTTCTATACGCGAAAGAGTGGGGCAATGTTTGATGTCGGAAATAAGGATAGAAAATGTAGAGAGTGCAAAGGCGCAGATAAAAAGTTTGATTGAAGACAATTCAGTAGGATCTTTTTATTTTTATAAAAGCACATGCAACCAGCATGTTGAATTGCATAAATATGCCGATAAAATAAGCAAAATTCCCATAATGATGGCAATCGATGCGGAATGGGGATTGCCAATGAGACTTTTTGATACCCCTCGATTCCCGGTAAATATGTCGATAGGAGCTATTCAAGATATTTCACTTATCAAGGAATATGGCGATCAGATGTCAAATCAATGCCGAAGAATGGGTATTCATGTGAATTTTTCACCTGTGCTCGATATAAATAGCAATCCGAATAACCCTGTTATTGCTGCAAGGTCATATGGAGAGAGCCGTGAAATAGTAGCTACACGTGGAATAGCCTATGCACAAGCTCTCGAAAATGGAGGTGTGTTGTCTGTGGCAAAGCACTTTCCCGGGCATGGCGATACGAGTGAGGATAGTCATAAGACCCTCCCAACGGTGAATCGCAATTTAATCGAACTAGAAAACAATGAACTTTATCCTTTCAAAAAATATATTGATGCAGGGCTTGGGGGTATAATGACAGCACATCTTGATATTCCGGCATTGGATTCCACTACCGGATTATGCACGTCACTTTCCCCGATAGTGGTGACAGGGCTTCTTAAAGAGAAAATGGGCTTTTCCGGATTGATATTTACAGATGCCCTCATGATGGATGGTGTAGCAAAATATCAAGATACCATAATAAAAGCATTGCTTGCCGGAAATCATGTGATACTGGCGCATAAAGATGTTACCCGTCAGGTCGATACAATAATTGAGATGATAGAATCGGGAGAGATTTCCCAATCGATAGTAGACGATGCTTGCCTTAAAGTACTTGAATATAAATATGCACTTGGGGCATCACTGCCATGTGATGTTGATATGGAGAATCTTAATGAAGATTTAAGTATTGCGCAGGATATAATAAGCCGTTTATTTTGCGCTTCGATTACTTTGGTGAGTGACAAAAAGAACCTATTGCCTGTATCTATCGAAAAAAGAATACTTTTGATTTCCCTTGGCGAAAATGAAAATCTGGTATATACAGCATTGGGAGAGAAAAAGGCAGAAAAAAGGACTTTTAATAGGGTAGTAGAATCGCAAATTCAGGATATAATATCTATACCCAAGGTTGAAGATTGTAAAATGTTTGACATGGAAATGCTCAACGGCTACGACAATATATTGGTAGAGGTGTTTAGCGATAAGCCTGAATATCATAAGATAGTGAAAAATATATCAAAATCGGATAGTGTAATTTTCGCATTCTATCTTACTCCATATAAAATGAATAGCTATTCTCAAGATGTGGATATAAATAATAACGCTTTGATATGTGCATATGAGGATAGCGAATGGGCACAGCGATGGGTTCAAAGAAAATGCTTGGGACAAACTGAATTTGTGGGGATAATGCCTGTGGCACTCGATTGGATATAAAAATGATAAAAATCTAAATCATGAAAATTGAAATAAATAAATTGAGGTGGATATTAGGAGCTATAATTAGTATTTTGATTCCTACACAAGTAGCGTTGGGGGTGACTCCGTCATTATATAGCAAGACTAATGTGAAAGCTATGAATGAATGGGTAGAGTCGGTGATGACCGGGCTTACTCAGCGTGAGCGAATAGCTCAACTTATGATTCCCATGGCAATATGTGATAGCACGAAAAATTCCGAGAGATTTGTAGAGCCATTGGTTTCTACTCATAAAGTAGGTGGTCTAATTATGACACGTGGTAATGCTGCACAGCATGTTGCTGTAAATAATTATGCGCAATCACTAAGCAATGTCCCCTTGCTCATCACTATCGATGGTGAATGGGGACCATCAATGAGGGTTACAGATGCACCGAAATTTCCTAAAAACATGGTTTTGGGAGCAATTAGAGACGACAAACTACTCTACGAATACGGTCAAGAGGTGGCTCGTGAATGTGTACGTATGGGAATACATGTGAATTTTGCTCCGGTGCTCGATGTAAATACCAATCCACTAAATCCGGTAATAGGATTTCGTTCCTATGGAGAGAATCCCAATATAGTGGCACAAAAAGGTATCGCATTTGCCAAAGGTATGGAAGATGGAGGAGTAATGGCGGTTGCAAAGCATTTTCCGGGTCATGGATCGACCAGTCAGGATTCACACAAGACTCTACCTATGGTGGATAAATCATATACCGAGTTGCAATTGGTAGACCTACTTCCGTTTCGTCAATATATTAAGGCAGGGCTTTCGGGGGTATTGTCAGCGCACCTTTGGGTTCCGGCAATCGACACAACAAATATACCGAGTTCTATGTCGGTTGAAGTAGTGAAAAACCTATTAAACTCTACGATGGGATTTAAAGGGCTAATATTCACTGATGGACTCGAAATGAAAGGAGCCAGAACTAAAGGTTCTGTGTGTGTTGATGCTCTTTTGGCTGGAAATGACGTGCTTCTTGGGGTTAAAGATGTGAGAAGTGAAATAATAGCTATTGAGAACGCAATAGAGAATAAAATAATTTCAGCCTCCCTTATAGATGAAAAATGTCGTAAAATATTGCGCTATAAATATGTTTTGGGTGCGCACATACCCAAATATATTAGTGCAGATAATGTGGAGGCAGAGATTAACTCCCCTTATGCGCAAGCTCTTGTAAATCGCCTGTGGGGAGCTGCTATTACAGTAGTAAAGAATTCAAACTCCCTACTACCTATTAAAAACCTTGAGAAGCAGGAAATTGCATATATCTCACTCGGCAAAGGTAGCGATTCTGAATTTAGAAGAACATGCGCTTTATATGCGGATATTCACAATATAGATCCCGAAAATCTCACCAAAGATAAGATGAGTCAATACTCAACCATAATAGTTGGTGTGTATTCTGATAATGAAGTTGCTAAAACATTATTGAAAAGAATTACTGATAATTCGCAAAATGTGATTCCTGTATATTTTATATCTCCATATAAAATTTCAGCATTTAAGGAATCCCTCACTACTGGTAATGTGTCACCAATTGTGGCATATGACAATAATCAAATGGCAGAAAGCAATGCTGCACAAGCTATTTTTGGCGGTATTGGGGTGAGTGGGCGTCTGCCGGTTACTATTCCTGAAGTAGCAAAATGCGGAATGGGAATAGATTATAAGGCTGTGAGATTGGGCTATGGCTTGCCAGATGAGGTGGGTGTCGATAATGCGCTTTTGAGTTTTGTAGATTCAATTGCTGGTGAGGGACTGAAAACAGGTGCTTTTCCGGGATGTCAAGTGCTTGTGGCAAAATCGGGCAAGATAATATGCAATCGTGCTTATGGGTTTATATCGAGTGAAAAGTTGGTAAGAGTAACACCAGAAACTATTTATGACCTTGCTTCTGTGAGCAAGGCTACCGGCACTTTAGCTGGAATAATGAAGGCTGTAGACGATAAACTCATTGATGTAAAATCACCCGCATCACGCTATATACCACAACTCCGCAATACTCCCAAAAAAGATATTACCATTCGTGACCTCCTGTTTCACGAAACGGGGATTGCACCATCTCTTAATATGTATAATGTGATGTTGGATAGCACAACATTTTGCGCACCGCTTTTCAAACAGAAAAAAGATTATACATATTCTATTAAGGTCGCTTCCAATACATTTGGTAATCGTAATGCAAGATTGCGTACCGACATACTGTCAAGGAACAAATCGCAAAAATTTAATATAAATATATGCAATGGAATATACGGTTCGAAAGCAACTTATGATTCTATAATGTCGAGAATTTATAATATTCAATTGCGTGCCGATAAAGATTATAGATATAGTTGCTTAAATTTCTGCTTGCTTATGAATGCAGAAGAAAATATGACTCATATTCCCCATGACAAATATGTGCATGATAATATATTTGCACCTCTGGGTTCATATCATGCTGTATATCGTCCATTGGAACATTTTAACCGAACCCAAATAGCGAAAACAGAGAGTGACAATATGCTCCGCAAGCAGATGATGTGGGGGTATGTGCATGATGAATTAGCTTGCTTTTCAGGTGGGGTGCAGGGGAATGCGGGCGTGTTTTCCAATGCCAACGACATAGCTAAGTTATGTCAGATGTGGTTAAATGATGGAATGTATGGAGGAAGTAGAATATTGTCGGCAAAAACCGTGAAACAGTTTATTACAGAAAAAAGTCCAAATAGTAGAAGAGGACTTGGATTTGACAAGCCCGATAAAACTAACGACGACAATTCTCCCACATGCTCCGAAGCCACGGCATCTACGTTCGGGCATTTAGGATTTACCGGTACATGTTTTTGGGTTGATCCTGAGAATGAAATAATATATATCTTTTTAAGCAACTGTGTGAACCCAACCAGGAATAATAAGGCATTTTCCAACCTTGATATTCGCCCCCGAATACTTTCAAAAGTATATCAAAGTTTGAAAAAATAAAGCAATGATTAACTAATATCATAGGAGTTCTATACTTTTATAAGGTAAGAGCTCCTTTTTTTATAATATTGATAAATCATAG
>CAZYEO010000132.1:0-6373 GCA_964646495.1 uncultured Muribaculaceae bacterium | reverse complement strand
CGAGTTGATGAATAAATACAATTTCGATTCATTCATCGACCTGCACGATGTCTTGCGAACCAAGATTTTCACAGTACTATGTCGTATACACGGCATCCGCTCACTTAAAATCAACAAAGGTCGTTCAGGAAAACGAGCACTCACACGGGCTACCAACAAACAAATGTTTCCACTCATTTCATCCCACGCGCGCTATCGTGAAGTATTCTATCGCATGGGATTTAAAGTAGACGAATCATTCATCTCACTATTCAGCCCTTCGGGAGCAGAGCCTTCATTATATGCGTCCATCACCCCTCCGAAACAACCGGGAGAACAATGGATTGCAATAGCCCCGTTTGCCAAGCATGAAGGCAAAATATACCCTATCGAATTAATGGAAAAAGTTGTAGCTGAAATTTCTACATTTCCACACACGCATATATTTCTATTCGGTGCTGGAGCTATCGAAATAGACACTTTAAAAAATTGGGCTCAAAAATACCCCAATACCACATCGTTGGCACATTGTAGATACGGATTCGCTGCAGAATTGGCTCTTTTGAGCCATGTTGATGCAATGATTTCAATGGATTCGGCAAATATGCACCTTGCATCATTGGTAAACACCACCGTACTATCTGTGTGGGGAGCTACACACCCATATTGCGGATTTATGGGATGGCATCAAGACGAACAAAATGCAGTACAATTAAATATGTTGTGCCGCCCATGCTCCGTGTTTGGCAACAAGCCTTGCCGCTACAACGACTACCGTTGTCTTAGCTCAATCCCTCCAAAAATGATAATAAAATCACTCCTTCCCATTATTACTAAAAGATAGTGATATACATCTTTCGGTTTGTGGAAAAAATCGGATGCTTTTGTGATGTATTTTTCATCGGAATGAAGTATTTTTGCACATTATGATACTCAATAGCATTTCCATACTGAATTATAGAAATATCGAAGAAGCTACTTTGTCATTCTCCCCCAAGGTTAATTGCTTCACGGGCAACAATGGAATGGGAAAGACAAATATGCTCGACGCCATATATTATCTGAGTTTCAGCAAAAGCTACCTCAACAATGGCGACTCTCTCGCCATGCGCAACAATACTGATTTCATGATGCTGCAAGGCTCATATTTAAGACGTGGCGAATATGAAGATATTTCACTCGGGCTACAGCGTGGCAAGCGAAAAGTATTGAAACGAGGGGGTAAAGAGTATCAAAAACTTAGTCAGCATATCGGATTGATACCTTTGGTGATGATTTCCCCGCAGGATTGGGAGCTTATACGAGGATCGGGATCGGAACGACGACGACTTATCGACCAGATAATTTCTCAAAGCAATTCACAATACCTCACACATCTCATACGATACAATAAAAGCATAGAATCTCGCAACATGCTTCTCAAGCAGGGCATGAGCGACCCCATATTGCTCGAAACTATAGAGATGCAAATATCGGATGCTGCCACAATTATCCATTCGGCTCGTGCCAAATGGATTGAAGATTTTACACCGATTTTCCACAGATATTACAATGCAATTGCTCAAAATTCCGAAACCGTAAAACTCGAATATCGCAGCGAGCTTAATAACTCTCAAATGCAACATATTCTTGACAATAACCGAAATAAGGATATTGCGCTATCATACACATCTCAGGGAATACATAGGGATGACATCGAGCTACTATTATCCGATCATCCTATGCGCAAAATAGGTTCACAAGGTCAATGCAAAACCTACACCATTGCCCTGCGTCTCGCACAATATGATTTTTTGAAGCAGCAGAGCGGATTACGCCCCATCCTGCTTTTAGACGACATATTCGATAAACTCGATTCCACTCGCGTGAAAAATATCATGAAAGTGGTGGCACGCGAGGAGTTCGGACAGATATTCATCACCGACACTAATCGCACTCATCTCGATGAAATAATTCAAGAAGTCGGAGGTGATTATAGAATATATTATGTAGATAATGGTAAATTTGCAGAAGTAACCATTCAAAACAGCTCTATATGAAACGTACAAGTGCTGAAACTGTAGGAGAAATAATAACGAGGGTACTCAAAAACGAGAACCTCGATGGCAGGCTCAATGAGCAACGTGCCGTATCATTATGGGCTGAAGTTGTAGGTCCGGTGGTTAATCGCCACACCGTTCAGAGATATGTTAAAGATGGAATTATGTATGCTTATATTTCTTCTGCTCCGCTACGCAACGAATTGATGCTGCACCGTACCACTCTCATACGCTCACTCAACAATGCAGTGGGGAGCGACTGCATAAAAGAAATTATTTTTAGATAGTATTTTTCCAACCGTAAAACTTATGAGCAACGATAAAAACATAAAGCAAGAAGACGAAGCATTGAAACATCCATTCTGTCATTCGATTCCTGTGCAGATAAGATTCAACGACATCGACACACTCGGACACGTAAACAATTCAGTATATTTCCCATTTTTTGATCTCGGAAAGGCTAAATATTTTGATGCCGCACTTAATATGGAGATTGATTGGAAAACAGCCAATGTAGTGGTGGCAAATATTAACTGCGATTTTTGCGCTCCAATATATTTCAACGAAAACATTGCCGTCGAAACTAAAACCACACATATCTACGACAAAAGTTTTAAAATGCGCCAACAGATCATAGACATCGACACTCGCGAAGTGAAATGCGTATGCACAACTACAATGGTGGGCTTCGACCCTGCCAAAGGCATTTCGGCTTCAATCAACGATGAATGGAAAAGTGCTCTCGAAAACTTTGAAGGTCACCCTCTCTCCGCGAATAAACAAACTGGTAAAAAAATCAACACTCTATAATAATGAACGTGAAGAAATCAATGCAAGCGATACTCGAAGCTGAAAGCAAAGCTATTCTTAATATCCCCATCACGGATGGATATGAAAGAGCCGTAGCCCTTATTGTTCAACAAGTAAAGGATAAAGGGGGCAAACTCGTAACATCAGGAATGGGTAAAGCCGGACAAATAGCAATGAATATCGCCACTACTTTTTCATCCACAGGAATACCTGCAATTTGCCTGCATCCAAGTGAAGCTCAACATGGCGATTTGGGAGTTTTGCAACCCAACGATATAATGTTGCTTCTGTCAAATTCCGGCAAAACCAATGAAATAGTGGAACTCGTGCGATTGGCTCGCGCTCTGAATCCCGATATTATGTTTATAGTCATCACCGGCAACCCTCAAAGCCCGTTGGCTTCTCTTGCCGATGTGTGTCTATCCACAGGCGGTGCACCAGAAGTATGTCCGTTGGGTCTCACTCCCACCACATCCACCACTATGATGACTGTAATTGGCGATGTGTTGGTGGTAAACACTATGGAAGCCACCGGATTCACTATTAAAGATTACGCCAAAAGACACCATGGCGGATATTTGGGCGAACAAAGTCGCAAGCAATAATCACACCCTCGATAATCCATTCCATTCTTTTTAGAATAATAAATTTTATATATGCGCAAAGTAATAGCGATAGGAGAATCTTCCTACAATATAATTTTTGGAAACAACACACCACAAACCTCTTTCCCCGGTGGAAAGATTATAAACGCTGCCGCATCATTAGGTGCTACCGGCATTCCCACTACTGTAGTGAGCGAGTGTGGCAACGATTTTATTGGTAACAAGATAATTGATTACCTCATTAGCAATAAGGTAGAAACTAAATCTATCGACAGATTCACCGATGGATCTACAGCTCTATCTGCTATTCATGGCGATGATTGTGTTCTTTATGGTAGGTATCCTGCCGACCGTTTCGATGTGGTTTGGCCTCGTATCGATGAAGACGATATAATAATAGTGGGATCTTTCTACTCCATCGATCCCGATGTGAGAGTAAGATTAGCCGAAATGCTTCAATATGCCACTGAGCGAAAGGCTATTATCGTATATCTACCGGGATTTCATCCAAAAATGAACTACCGTGTAACTAAAGTAATGACCGCAATTCTCGAAAACCTTGAAATGGCAAACATGGTGATAGCATTCACATCCGACATGGCTCCGATATTCAAGGAAACCAAACACAAAGATATTTTCAAAAAAAGAATATCTTTCTATTGCCCAAATTACATTCATGTAGATGCCATGGGCGTAGCTAATCTATACTCCACCAATCAATCTACCTCATTCCCACCGACGACACAAGCGGATGTTGAACATTTAGGCTGGCGTTCAGGATTTTTAGCTGGTATTATATTTGCAATAATCGAAAATGATATTAAATTTGCTAATATTTCAACTATATCCCCAGACGTATGGCAACTTATTATGAAGCGTGCTGGAGAATTTGCCATTGAAGCGGCAAAGAATACGGAAAATTGCATTCCAAAATCATTTGCAGCTACATGTAGCGAAGAGTTGAAACGTACAATAGATTCTCGAGATAACGCATTATAATTTTCCAATTTTAATACACTCTATCATGAAATCGCTACCCATAGAATCCTCATTTCCATCGCATCTATGCGATATTGAAATGCTAAAAAAAGAGGTTGAAAAAAATGGTGACTTGCCATCCGATCTCTCCGTTTTTGAGCCACTTGTGGCATCTGAGCTAAAACGGTGGTATGGCGTATGGCTCGCAATCAACAATCATGGAGAGGAAGCATTAACTCACTTAAAAGATTTAGAACCTTTTGGAGTAGATCAAGATGGTGAAATCATATTCAATTCTTTTATAAAGCTACTTCAAATGCAACTCCTCATCGAAAAAGACGAGGACAACGAGGCTCTTGTGGTGGCAGAAGAATTACTACGAACTATCATTAAATTCCCCGACCGCAAAAATGAGGATTTCCTCGCTATTTTGGCTGCAGTACTTTATGCTCTCACTATGATTCATCATCGAAAAGGAGCTAATGATTATGCCGAAAGGGAATTGACCAAAGTGCAAAATTTACTCGAAAAACTTGCCAAGCGCAATCACGACCGTTTTGCAGCTGCACATCTCACTGCTATCGAGGCTTCTACTCAGATTTTCAAATCACGAATGAAGCAAATAAATACTCTTGCTCATTATCAAGTTGCTACATCAACATATCTCGATAAAATGTCGCGTGGGGTTGCCGATGCAGCTACACGACTTGTATCTTCTCTACAAAATCAAGGAGATATATTGAGCCAAATGGGAAATTATCGAGATGCCGTAAAATACTACACCAAAGCATTGAGATACCAAAAGAAAATAAGCAATGAAATGGCACAGCGAGAGTTACGCATTTCAATAAATCTCGGTGCAGCATTGCTACACCTCATCAATCGTCGCGACACCGGTGTTCAACTTTTAACCTCTCTTCTCCCTCTTGCCGAGAGACTCAATGCCACACAAGAAATTGAAGAGATAAAGATATTACTCTCCAACAAACCCAAATTATTCGATTTTATGAAAATCATCAAAAAATTGGGTATAAAATAAATTTTCAAAACATCTATAAGATATTATGGCTACTATCCTCAAAGACCCCACTGCCCCACTACAACCACTTCCCTTTCTTAAAGACCTTAAAGTGGCTATAGTCGTTGCAGAGTGGAATGCTCATATCACCGATAAATTATCCGATGGAGCAACAACTCTCTTCTATAATCTCGGTTATCCGTCAGAAAATATAAGCATTTATAACGTTCCCGGAGCAGTAGAGCTTACCTATGCAGCAGCTCAATTGGCACGCACAAAAGAATTTCATGCTATTATTGTATTCGGATGTGTGATTCGTGGAGATACTCCCCACTTCGACTATGTGTGTCAAAGCGTCACACAGGGGGTCACGCAACTAAATGCAAGCCAGGAAGTTCCGATTATATTTGGAGTTCTCACTGTCGAAAACGAACAACAAGCACTCGATCGTGCAGGTGGAATTTTAGGCAATAAAGGCACAGAAGCTGCCGAATGTGCCATAAAAATGTGCGATTTCGCTTGGAAGTTACAATAATTAGTTCTATCTTTGCAGTGCTAAAATAGAAAACGTTGGGCAAATACCAGAGTGGCCAAATGGGGCAGACTGTAAATCTGCTGTCTTTCGACTTCGGTGGTTCGAATCCATCTTTGCCCACATTTTTTGCGGAAGTAGCTCAGTTGATAGAGCATCAGCCTTCCAAGCTGAGGGTCGCGAGTTTGAGCCTCGTCTTCCGCTCCACAAGGTCTTCTTCGGAAGACCTTTTTTATTTCCACACCACACCACACCACACCACACCACACCCTGGGCTCATCAACTCCCAAAGTAGAATTTATCACAGAGGATATTTATCGTCGTATTTCGGATCAGCGGATAAATCGGGTTGGTGGCTATATTATTTATAGATATCTTTGTTCTATGAAAACAAACAAACTTCTTCGAGAGA
>CAZYEO010000131.1:5596-6443 GCA_964646495.1 uncultured Muribaculaceae bacterium | reverse complement strand
ATTTCGTTCATTCAATTCATCATATAATGATGCCAAGCGTAAATATCCTATTAGTCTCAACGCTTCATTAAGATGCGACACAATAAACATTACCATTCCTGATGGGTATGTGGTGGAATCGATGCCTAAATCGTATTCTTTGCATTATTCTGAGAAAAAATTGATAAAGGCTGAATTTAAATATTCACAATCAGGCAATGTAATACAGATTATACAAAATGTATTTACTTCACAATCGGATATCCCTGCTTCCGAGAATGCGATATTCCGTATTTTCTATAATAAAATAATTAAGGGATATAATGATAAAATCATTCTACGAAAAGAATGATTTAAGGTGGTGACGGAAGACTGAGGAATTTAATATAACGAGAAAAGCTGTTCTAATGGGAGACCATCGAACAGCTTTTTGTATCTTATCAGATAGATTTCGTTGTTAATACTTTTATGTGTGATTAACAAAGTAAACCCTACTTTATTATTTTGCTGGAGCAGGAGTTACCGGTGTTGCAGCAGGAGTTGTTGCAGTGGCAGGAGCTGCTTTTTCAGTAGGAAATGCAGGAGCAGCTTGTTCTGTAGGAGCAGTAGCTTGTACCTTGCTTCCTTGTGTTGAACTTGTAGGAGCTACAAAAGCCGAAAGAATACTCAACACGCAAATCACAATAGCCAAAGTCCATGTGGCTTTTTCTACGAAATCGGTTGTTTTTCTAACACCCATGATTTGATTTGAGCCTGCAAAATTAGAAGAAAGTCCTCCTCCTTTAGATTTCTGGATAAGAACCACTCCAATTAAAAGAATGGAGGCTGCCAGAATTAGAATAGTCAAAAAAATGTACATATCTGAGTT
>CAZYEO010000131.1:0-5586 GCA_964646495.1 uncultured Muribaculaceae bacterium | reverse complement strand
TGCAAAGTAAATACTTTTTTTCGATAAATTCAAAATTATAAATTTAATAATTAGATTATTATCTCTTTTTGGGTGTATTTAGCACTGCTATCTTTTCAATACGTATAATCTTAATGAAATAATATATATATACATCACTCCCAACTAATCAGGTAAAGACGGAATTTCTATATATTTGAATCTCCGAGAGCTACATTTGTGTTAAGCCGTGACTTTATATATGCCAAAAGTGAAATATCAGAATATGAAGCTCACTCCACCCAATGCGTTGAATTTTTGTGCTCCATACCCGGCATATTCGTCCCATTGTTTATTTAGAATATTATTGAGTTGGGCGAAAACGCTTATTTGGGGGGTAATTTTATAATTTGCCCCAAACGATAACATATTAGCATTGCCTAAATCATATTTATCGTTGCTGTAAATTGGTGGCACACTGGAGCCATCTATTATATTTTTGATCCACATGTTGCGGTTTCCCTTAAGTTTGTAGTCGAGGTTAAATGATAGTTTTGCAATCGGATTTATCTTTACTGATGCGCCAATAATATATTCAGGACGGTCGTATGACAGGACATATCCTTTATCGTAACTTTGAGGGGCGTATTGAGCCTTGATCGCAACCTCGCCAAGCTCCTTATATTTATAATTTAGGCTTAGCCCCATATTCCACCCATTAAGATCTAAATTATTGTAGCTCGTTGCATAGGTGTAGGAACGTATGGATTGAATGCCGGTAGTGACGTAAAGGTCCAGATAAGGGCTTATCTCTGCTATTGCAGCGCTTTTAGTTATCGCATACCCTCCCCACACCGATGCCGAGAATCCGGAGAATGGACCAATTGCAAATCCGCCTACGGCATCCAATTGTGTGAATGATGAGCCGATAATGTGGTTGGTGTCAAAATATCTGTTATATGGTGCTATTTCGGAATATGAGTTCATGCTTTTGCCACCGGAAAATGATGAGAAAAAGGCTAATCCATCGATGAATTTATAATCAAATTTCACATCGGGACTTATTCTGAAGTTTGTGCCGTCGTTGATTGCAATATCTACATTAATTCCAAGTTTGAGGTTGATACGATCGCGAGAGTATTTGAAATATGGAGATAAAGACACGTTGCCAAATCCTTTGGCTTTCGTATCGTAGGGGAATACCACGGGTCTATCAGATTCTGAACTTTCTGAATAATGAAGGTAGTCGAAATTTAGGTCTATTCCAAATCTTGAGTAGTCGCTTGAAGCAGCTCCGATACCACCTTTAAGATTGAATTTATTTTGTGTACGACCTATCTTATTATCAAAAAGGTTATAGTCTAATTCGGCGAAATATGACATTCCAAACTCTTCGGGGATGTTTTTTATCGATAACCCTATTGCTGCCTCATTCGCATTTTGCATTGTCTCGGTGATATCGGAAGGTGCAGCATAATAATTGAAGCGGCTGAAGTGATACATCCCGTTTACTCCGAATATTGCCCTTCCGAAATTATGTGAAAAATCTACACCAAGAATATCGTTGGTGAATTTTTGTATTTGATCACTGGTATTAAAAGTCTTTAGTATGGGAGAACTGTTTTTGCCACCCCAAGTTGAATTGTGCTGAACCCAGATATTTAGCTTGGTGTCGCCGTTGTCAAGAATTTTATATCCGGCACTTCCGGTCATATTCAAATATGAGCCCATTCCGAAATTTACATATCCGCGTTGTTGAGAATAATCATGCGAAATAGCATATCCATAAGGTGACAGAGGGAGTATTTCCCCTTTTACCGACACCGGAATTGCTGCATCGCTAAAATTTAGCGATTTCTCCTCCACAGTCATTTTAGTGGGGGTGGGTAGAGTGTTGAGTTTAGTTGCTTTGCTTTCTGTGGGCACATAATCTTTCTCTACTGTAATCTCTTTTGTGAGATTATCTTGTGCAGATCCCAAGATAGCTGCCGCACACAATACTATTGCTGTGAAATATCTATTATTTTTCATAATCGTCTGTTGCAATTTTATTTCTTCATAGATTTTAATCGTTCATCTATCATATTGAATATTTCAGGTTCCTTTCCGGGATAGTTGCTTTGAAGGCTTTCGAGATATTCTCGAGCCTCAAATGCATCACCTTTTTTGCGATATACATCGGATAAAAGTATAAATCCGCGTGCAAGCCAATATTGATGAGGAGTACCCGAATCAATAAATTTATTGAGTACCTTTTCGGCTTCTTTCAAATTGCCTGCTTCAAAATAATGTTCTGCCATTAAGAATGAAGATTGCGCACCGTAAATATTGCGTCCATCTATGGCAAGTTTCGACCAGTCTTGTATGGCTTCTTTGCTGTGATTTAGCGATGCATGAGCTGCTGCTCTCAAAAATAATGTTTCTTTTTCCTCCTCAGCCGATAAGCCCGATAATGCAAGTAGGGCATTGGCATTCTCAACCACATCGGTGTGTCTGTTGAGCTCTTTTGCCGTGCGTATAGCTCCAAGATATCCGGTGATACGATTATCGTTGGTAGTAGCTTTTTTTGCCAATTCTGTATATGATATAAGAGCATCTGTGGCATGTCCCTGCTTGAATAGGATAGCAGCTTTCATAGCAATTGCATCTTCGGCATATGAGGCATCTGAAGCATTTGCAAGAACTTTATCGATAGATTCAAGCGCAGTATCATATTTCCCTTTAGCAAAGAAATCTTTTGCCAAATAAAATTGTGCGGTAGATGCATAGGCTCCGTTAGGGAATTTATGAGTGTATTCCTTAATTTTGGATATACTTCCCTTATCGCTCATGAATGCCTTTTCGGCAGCAAAGAAAGTGAGCTTATCCATTTCAGATACCTCGATTTTAGGTGCGTTTGGGGTATCGTTGAGGAATCGTGCAAGGGAATCCATATTGCCGTTGTCGGCATATATTACCTTCAAGTCTTCCGCTGCCAAAGTCGCCTCTTCACTTGAAGGGTATTTGGTGATTACTTGCTTATAGCTGGCTATGGCTTTAGATTCGCTTCCTAAGGTTTTTTCTGTGATTGCCAATTGCAACAACCCTTTTCGAGCTTCGATTGACTGCGGATATTTTGCAAGAAGCCGTTCAAAAGTAGTCACCGCTGCGCTATTATTGGATAGAGCTATTTGCGCCAATCCCTTTTCGAGCATTGCCGAGGGGGCAAGGTGAGAAGAGTAGAATCGACTTAAAAGATCATCCATCATTTTTATTTTATTGGCATGCTGTTTAGTAAGCCCTGCCATCATCGCTTTCTGGAATAGAGCATAATCACCCCCTTCGGGGCTTATCGACAATGCTTTATCGTAGCTTGCTTCTGCTTGGCTGTATTGCTTGGCGTAATATTGACAATCGGCTATTCTGGTAACTGCATCAGCGAGCATTTGCGAACTTAAAGATCCGCGATTTGCAATGATTTTATTGAAAGAACCTTGAGCCTGACTATATTCACGCTGTTGGAATTGGGTATAACCTAATAGATATAGTCCGAGAGAATAATTTGGGTTGGCAATGTTTGTTTTTGAAACAAAACTTTGCAGATACTTTTTGGCTGGAGCATATTCCCCTTTGCGGTAAAGAGATTCTCCAAGCCACAAATTACAATCGTTATATATTTTTGGATCTAACTCACCCAGAGATAATGATTCTTTAAATAAATCGGCAGCAGCCGTGGGTCTATTGTTGGAAATAGCATCAATTCCCAAATTATAAAGCACATATTGTTTTGCTTTAAGCACTTTTTTTGAAGGAGATTTAATGTGAGATATACTTTCAAGTGCTTTGGTATAGTCATTACCATTTATATATGCGTTTACGAGATATTCCTCAATATCAGTGGCATGACTTGAATCTGGGTATTTATTTATAAATTCCTCGAAAATATCTATCGATTTACTGAAAGGTGTGCGCACCCCTGAATTTTGTGCAATTGCATAATTGTAAAATGCGGTTTCCTGCACAGTGCGATCGAAAGGCATTTTAAATGCCTTTTCAAAGGCAATAGAAGCAGCAGAAATATTATTCTCTTTCACATAAGCTTGTCCGGCATATAGATATGCACTTTGAGCAAGCGCGTCATCGGTTTCGGTAACATCTGTCAAGCATTCAAGTGCTTTGTTGTAATTCCCCTCCTTATAATTGATAACACCTGCAATATATTGAGCCGAACGATGTGGGTATTCTACGGCAGTCAAATATTTGTCGAGAAAAGACAATGCTGTGCTATCTTCCCCCATGTGGTAATAGCTTTCTCCCACAATACGGTTTATTTCATCCACATATTCACCATTGCGGTTGTCATTGAGTAGCGCGCGTCCGATTGAAATTACTTTCTCATAGTCGTTGCGAATAAAATATATTTGTGCCATGTAATATTGCGCATTATATCCCAACTCACTTTGGCGGTTTACCTTTGAAAATAGATTCATCGCTGAGTCATATTTCCCTTCAGTATAGTCGATGTATGCAATATAAAAAGTAGATGTTTCCCGATACTGTGCATTATATGAAATTGATTCAAATAAATTACGGGCTTTGTCGTAATTAGCCAGTTTGAGGTTGGAATATGCTTTGCGATATATGCAATCGGTGGCATTATTTCCACTAAGAGCATTCGCCGGTATATTACCGTAAGCCATCACAGCCTCACCATATTTATTGTCATAAAAATATTTATTGCCAATTGTGAACCATGCTTCTGCCACATGAGCTGATACGGGGTAATCATTTATGAATTCCTTTAAAGCCCGGATAGCATTATCTTCGCCACATTGATAACGACTCATTGCAATATAAAAAGCAGCCTCTTCGCTAAAGGTAGATTTTGGCGCTATCGATTCAAGGTGTTTTAACTGATCGATTGCCCCTATATAATTGCTGTCGTTATACATTGTCACCCCACGAGATAGATACCCTTCTGGCGAAGTGCTCAAAATATTGTTTTGAGCTATCGAAACAGAAGTTGCGGCTATACATGCACCTGCTATTAAACTCTTTATTTTCATATTGATAGACTTAAAAATTAATATGGTGGCTCAGCTTGCCGAGTGCAAAAAAAGCACCAACCATAACGCAATGCAAATATAATACAATATTGCCGAAACGTGGCTATTGCATTGTGATATAAGAGTATTAATCAATAAAAAACTGAAGCATATCACGTTTTAGAGCTCTTTTTTTGATAAAAAAATATTGCAGGATAGCCTAAATTGGAATAAATATGTAAATTTGCCACGCAATTTAAGCCTGGGTGGCGAAATTGGTAGACGCGCTGGTTTCAGGTTCCAGTGGATTCACGTCCTTGTCGGTTCAAGTCCGGTCCCAGGTACAAAAGATTAAAAGTTGTTGGTTGTAAGAAAATTACCCGACAGCTTTTTTTATGTGCATGAAATTACTCTTGTTAATCAAAATGAAAGTAGTATCTTTATAATTGAGATAATCTTTAATATATTTGTGGAATTAAGTGCTATTGTATAGATAAGTATTGTAGGATATCTTGTGTATAATCTATATAAAGTGTCAATTCCCAATATGCTGAAATATTAATTAATAGATAACATGAAAATAAACAAACTATTATTGGTTTCC
>CAZYEO010000130.1:0-6494 GCA_964646495.1 uncultured Muribaculaceae bacterium | reverse complement strand
CTAATACCCACATAGTGTATTTCAGAAAAACGGTATCAAATATTATTAATAATTTATTAAAAATCAATTATCAAATTTTTTATTCTTTAAATTATGGAAGCTAAAAAGCCTAACAACCCACAACCAGCTAAGACTAATAGCAAAGTTCGTGGTATTAAAAACGCGTTCTTAGTGATTCTTGCATGTCTTGTAATTGCTGAAACATTATTCTACCTATGGTTCGGACATGAAATGCACTTCGACGAAGCTGGACACCCAATCGATTTATGGGGTACAGTATTTCAAGGTGGTGTAATCGTACCAATCCTTCAAACATTGTTCTTAACAGTAATCGCACTTTCAGTAGAACGTTGGATTGCTCTTTCTTCTGCTAAGGGAAAAGGGAACATCGCTAAATTTGTATCAGAGGTGAAAAAAGCTCTTGCAGTTAATGACATCGCAAAAGCACAAGAACTTTGCAAAGCACAAAAAGGTAGTGTTGCAGCAATCGTTTCAGCAGTATTGTTGAAATACAAAGAAATGGATGAAAACACAACTCTTTCAAAAGAACAAAAACTTACAACTATCCAAAAAGAAGTAGAAGAAGCTACAGCTCTTGAAATGCCAGCTCTTCAACAAAACTTGCCTATCATTGCTACCATGACAACTCTTGGTACTCTTGTCGGTCTTCTTGGTACTGTAATCGGTATGATCAAATCATTCCAAGCTCTTGCAACATCAGGTGCTCCTGACTCAACAGCTCTTTCACTTGGTATCTCTGAGGCACTTATCAATACAGCTTTCGGTATCGCAACCGGTGCATTCGCTGTAATTTCTTACAACTTCTACACAAACAAGATTGATAATATGACTTATGCGATTGACGAAGTAGGTTTCTCTATCGTTCAAACATTCTCAGCTTCTCACTAAGAGAGCGGAATATATAAGTAACAATTAATTATCAACTTAAGTAAATAATTCTAATATGGGAAAAGTTAAAATCAAAAGGAAGAGTACCCTCATCGACATGACGGCGATGAGTGACGTTACTGTACTTTTGCTTACTTTCTTCATGTTGACATCTACATTCCTTCAAAAAGAACCGGTAATTGTCAATACCCCGGCATCTGTATCTGAAATAAAGGTGCCTGAAATGAACCTTGTAACTCTTTTGGTAAGTCCGGAAGGAAAAGTGTTCATGTCTATTGCCAATGATGCAGATTCTGCTTACTCTAATGAGAAAATGAGAGCTGAGCTTTTGAAGAATGTGGTAGCAGAATACAATAAAGTCCGCAAAACACCACTACAGTTTACCCAAGCACAAGTGAATACTTTTTCAAAGATTTCAATGTTCGGGTATCCTTTGGCACATTTAGGTGAATTTCTTGATCAGAGTCAAAACAAGCAGGATGAGCTTATCGATCCTGCAAAGAATCCTAATGCAGGGATTCCGATTACAATCAACACTGACTTGGAGCACCCTAATGAATTCCAAATGTGGATGAGAGCAGCTTATAATTCAAGCAACGAAAATCTTGTAAAAGCAATCAAAGATGGTACTGGTATCGCTGTAAAAGCCGATAAAGATACCCCTTATGATGTAGTACAAGTTGTGATGGATAATCTGCAAACAATGAAGATGAATAAGTTTAGTTTAATGACCGCATTAAAATCGGAAGGAGAATAAAGATGGCACAAGTAGAACAAAGTAGCGGTGACAAAAAAGGCAAAAAAGGTCACCAAAAAAAGATGGCTATCCATGTCGATTTCACCCCTATGGTGGACATGAATATGCTTTTGATTACGTTCTTCATGCTTTGTACCACCATGATTAAATCGCAGACTCTGCAAATTAGTCTTCCTTCTAATGAGAAAGTGGATCAAAAAGAACAAAACAAAGTAAAGCAATCAGAAGCAATCACAATAATATTGGATAGCGAACGTAAGCCTGATGTATTAGACGAGAAAACCGGTAAAATGGTTAAAGGTCCTGTTACCAAAAATCTTGTTTACTACTATGAAGGGCAGCCCCTCATCGTTGATGAAAACGGCGATGGAAAACTTGACTCGAACAACATGAAGGAAACTGAATTCTTGCCTAATTCGAATGGAGAAACCCACGGTATCCGTGAAATAATCCATAATCGTAACAAGCAAGTAATCGAGAAGATTAATGTTTTGAAAGAAAAATGGCGTAACAAGGAAATGACCGATGACGATTATCAAAAATTGGCACGTGAAATACGTAACGATTCTACATTATCTCGTCCGATCGTGATTATCAAAGCTACTCCAAATGCTTCTTACGATAACCTAATCAATGCACTTGATGAGATGCAGATTAACAGTGTGAGCCGATATCAGATAGACCGTATCAACGCTACCGACTCCGCATTGATGATGGATCTCAAGAGTCAGCACCTTCATGGTAAATGATGATTGATCATAAAAATTGAATTAACCTATTAAAAAAGAAATTTTATTATGGCAAAAGATGTAGATCTTTCATCGGACGAATGGCGCGACCTGGTATTTGAAGGCAAAAACAAAGAATACGGAGCTTACAAGCTTCGTCAGAGTTCTGCCGGAAGACACAACAAGGCAATGATTTTTGTACTCATAGGTATTGCTATATTAGGCTCTTTGATGCTCCTTGTTAATACTATTATTGCTCAAGCTGAAGCTAACATCGTAGATCAAGCGAGTCAGCAAATGGTAGCTATTGACATGGGTCAAGAAGAGGAAAAAGAGGAGGAAGTTCAAGAAAAATTTGAACAACCAGAACCTGAAGCTCTTCCTGAAGAGATCCTTAATACAATCAAAGTTACTGAGCTTGCAATCGTTGATGACAGTGAAGTAACAAAAGAGGACGAAATCAAATCGCAAGACGAGTTGAAAGAAGTTCAGACTGCATTCGGACAGACAACCTTCGATAAAGGTACCGACGACCGTAATGTGATCAGAGAACATAAGAATGAAGTAATTGTAGAAGAGAAACATGAACCTGAAAAAGTATTTACCGCTGTTGAGCAAATGCCTCAATTCCCCGGTGGAGATGGTGAGCTCATGAAGTATCTTTCATCACACATTAACTATCCTACCATGGCAATGGAAAACAACGTACAAGGACGTGTAATCATCCAATTCGTTGTAACCAAAAACGGTAGTATTGGTGAAGTTAAAGTAGCGCGCGGTGTTGACCGTGACCTCGATAGAGAAGCTGTACGTGTTGTAAAATCACTACCTAAGTTTATTCCTGGTAAGATGAACGGACAGGCTGTGAACGTATGGTACACACTTCCTGTAAACTTTAAGCTTCAAGGTGTGAACTAATCACTTGTAAGTATTTCCCTTATAGGGACTTGATAATCTCGCAGGAGCCATTCTATTTAGAATGGCTCCTGTCGTATAAATAACAAGATGATTTGAGCGAGGCAAATAGATTAATTAATAATTATATAACGTTAAGATTATATAATTGGTAAAATTGCAGTTAGATATTTTACGGATTTTGTATAACTTTACGATGTGAATTATTGATTGTAGTTTTAACATTATAGTGTTGAAACCATGATTTAGATATTAGGCATTGCAACCATTTACTCAATACGGTGTTTAAATCTGAAGATAAGTTATGGAATCAATAATCAATATTTTTAAATTTAACCATTATGGCCAACGACAAAACGGGTGTACCACAAAAGATGCGAATAGTTTTCGGAATATTCATGATCTGCATATATCTTGGTATGGGTATTCTGATGTTTATCAACTTCTTTCAATGGGAATGGAGTTGGGCGCGTTACTCATTGGGAACGTTATTCATATTTTATGGCTTTTGGCGCGGGTATCGCCAATTCCGTATCACAAGTGATTAACTTTTACATTTAATATTGTAATATTAATATGAAATCATATAAGAACATAATTCATCACACCACATCGATAATGGGGGTAGCATTACTGCTATCTTACTTGCTTGTGTCATGTGGCGGACCGAAAGTTACCAATACCTCCACAAGCGGATTGGCAACAGTGGTGTGTGATGAAAGTTTTGCAAATATAATGGGACAGGAAATTGATGTGTTTGAATACACATATCCCAATGCAAACATAATACCATATTACACAGACGAAAAATCGGCATTGGATTCACTGCTACAGAATAAAACCAAGTTGATAATCACTGCTCATAAACTCACCAAGGAGCAATCTGAATATTTGAAAGAAAAGCGAGGAGTGCTCAAAACACAACAGATCGCCGTGGATGCGATTGCTCTTATTGTGAACAAGGATAATCCGATTGAGATATTATCCATGACCGAATTGAAAGAGATAATGACCGGCAAAGTGACTCAATGGAATCAGATTTCTCCATCAAAATTGGGTACCATACAAGTAGTGTTTGATAATCAAGGATCGAGTACAGTTCAATATATGCGTGATTCGGTGCTGAGAGGTGCAGAATTTACGCCCAATGTATATGCCCAAAAAACTAACCCGGAAGTGTTTAAGGCTGTTGAAAGTCGTAAAGATGCAATAGGTGTTATCGGTGTGAGTTGGGTGAGTGCCGATATGAAAAATAGAACTGTGTCGGTAGATGAGAAAGTGAAACGTTTAAATGAACAGGATACCACTACTACTGAATTTAATAGCAATGTAAAGGTATTAAAAATACGTCGCGATAATTCAATCGAAGCGTATAAACCATATCAAGCATATATATATGATGGCACATATCCATTATATCGTAGTATTTATGCTATTACCACAGGTGCCGGAGGCAGCTTGACTCATGGATTCTATTCTTTTATCACAGGATTCTTAGGACAAAAAATAATACAACAAACAGGAGTATTACCAGCTGTAATTCATCCCAGAATGGTAAGCCTGAACTAAATATCGATTATAAATCAAAAATAATAAATAGACACGAAGATGAAACATAAAATTGCAGTGTCCCTACTATTAATGGGGAGTTCATTCTCACTCTTTGCTCAAGGCTATAAAGACGGAGTAGAATATTACAAAGTAAATCAATTTGAGAAAGCGAAAATACTTTTAGAGCGCAATCTTGATAAACCAGAAACTGATAAGGCAGAATCGTATTATTATCTTGGAAGAATAGCATTGGGAAATAACGATGTTGCACGTGCGAAAGAATATTTTGATAAAGGTATCGCTGTAAATGCTGCAAATCCATATAATTATATTGGGCTTGGAGTAATCAACTTGAAAAATGGAAATGCGAAAGAAGCGGCAAATGATTTCAAAAATGCCCTTTCAAAAGTAAAAAAAGACCCTAAAGTATATGTGGCTATAGCAAGAGCTTATGCTATTGCTGACCCAACATTATATGCCAAAGAGATTGAAAAAAACATCAAACAGGCTAAAAAAATCGATAAAACAGATCCTACCCCTTATGTATTTGAAGGCGACATGCTTTCTGCCGAAAAAAAATGGGGAGATGCTGCGGGATATTACGAAATGGCTGAAAATTTCGATAAAAACTGTTCGGAAGCGTATGTGAAATATGCAAATACATATTTCTATGTGAACCCTTCGGTAGCTATTGATAAATTAAAATCACTGCTTGCTGCCAATCCTAATTCGGCATTGGCTCAACGTGAATTGGCTGAAAAATATTACGAAAACGATCAATGGACTCTTGCTGCTGAAGCTTATGGTGAATACATAAAGAATCCTAATCACTTCCGTGAAGATGAAGAGCGTTATGCTGTACTATTGTATTTTGGTGAAAATTATCAACAATCATACGATTTGGCAAAGCAAATACTTGCAAAAAATCCAAACTCATTCTTGATGAAGCGTATGGTATTCCTTGATATGGCTAAACTTGGAAAAAATGAAGAAGCTGAAAAGTTAGCTGTTGATTTCTTCAACAGTAGCAATCCTAATGATAAGTATTCTTCAAATGACTATATCACTTATGGTGAAGTATTGAAAGCACTTGGTAAAACTAAAGAATCGCTTGCTCAATATGAAAAAGCTGTGGAGATTAATCCGGAAAAGGTAGATTTGCTTAAAGAATTGAGCAGTGCATACGGTAATGCCGAAGATTATGAAAAATCTGCACTTTACTATCAAAAATTTGTAGATGCAGGTGATTATAAAACCAATGACCTTTATACTTTAGCCGGGAAATATCAAAATATAATTGCTACCGAAAAAGATCCAGAAAAGAAAGAAGCTGCTTTCCAAAATGCAATAAAATATATTGATTTGGTACTTGAAAGAGTTCCTGATGATTATCGTATTCATCAGCGCAAAGCTCGCATTATGATGGTAAAAGAAACTGATAGTAAAGAGGGCAAAGCAGTTGACGCTTACAAGCAAATGTTGGTGATTCTTGATGCAGATCCTCAAAATATTACTAAAAATTCAGATGCCTATCGTGAAGCATATTCCTATCTTGCAGGTTATGAACTTAAAAACGGAAATAAGGAGAATGCAAAAGCTCTTTATATGAAGTATCTTGAAGTAGACCCTAATAA
>CAZYEO010000129.1:0-6536 GCA_964646495.1 uncultured Muribaculaceae bacterium | reverse complement strand
CAAGTAATAAACTATGTTACAACAAAATTGGGTGTAGCTAACACTGATAAGAAAGAGAATATGCAATTATTTAAGATGCCAATAGGCATACGGATATTTGATATTCTTTTTGCAGGATTAGCACTTATATTCTTGTCTCCTATCTTAATTATAGTTGCTATAGCAATAAGATGCGAAAGTCGCGGGAAAATAATATATAAATCAAAACGCGTAGGTAGTAACTACAAAGTTTTTGAGTTTCTCAAATTTCGTTCTATGTATTCAGATGCCGATAAGCGCTTGAAGGATATGAAAGATTTTAATCAGTATAGCGATGAGAGTGTCAATAATCAATTAGAAGAGAGTAAAATTGACATTAACGAAGATAAAATAGATGAAGCATCTCTTGAAAATATGTTGATAGGTGATGACTTTGTAATTGATGAGCAAGAATATATAAAGAAAATAAATCAAGAACAAAAAAATGCTTTTGTAAAACTTGAACGCGATCCCCGTATAACAAGAGTAGGTAGATTCATACGTAAATATAGCATAGATGAATTACCTCAACTCATAAATATCATAAAAGGTGATATGTCGATTGTTGGTAATCGTCCATTACCATTGTATGAGGCGGAACTTCTCACCAACGATGAATATGCTGCCAGATTTATGGCACCGGCAGGACTCACCGGCTTGTGGCAAGTAGAAAAGCGAGGAGGATCCGGAAAACTGTCGGCAGAGGAAAGGAAACAATTAGATATAAAATATGCCGAGACATTTTCATTCGGCATGAACATAAAAATTATTTTACGCACCGTTACGGCATTTATTCAGAAAGAGGATGTGTAAATATATTTTGGATAGGAATATAAATTTGAATAATTAGTAACCCCGGTTCTAAAAAATGAAAAAATATCTTGTAATAGTATTGTTTATATGCTGCTATAATATTTCAGTGGCTGAAACAATGAGATCTAAAAATCCCCAGCAAATATCAGTCGAAGCATCTGTGAACGACTCAATAAAGGGGATGTTAGATGAATATAATAGAATCCAACTCCCACCTCTTTCCGTATTTCTTGCGTCAGCTGAAAATCACCCGTCTGCTCTAATATATAGCGCAAAAGTAGAGGAACAACAAGCCGAATATGATATTGTTAAATATAGTTGGCTCGATTATATTCGTGCAGTGGCAAATTACCAATACGGATACAATAATTCGATGACTAATTATTATAATCCAGATGATCCTATCGTGTATGATAAAAATAATAGGGCAGAGAGCAGATACACTGTAGGTGCATCTATAAGTATTCCCATAGGGGATTTGGTGACACAAAAATATAAAAGGCGTAAGCAAAAAGCTATTCTCGATCAATTGAAATATGAATATGATATTACTCTTGAGGAACGCAAGCTAACAATATTAAAAGCATATAATGAAGTAATTGAGCAGCTATCCACAATTAAAGTAAAGGCAGAAGCTGCTGCGCTGTATAATGCCCAGATGAAAATTTCAGAAGATGACTTTATTAATGGTAAAATTTCCATTATATCGTTGTCTCTTGAAAGAGGACGCCGTTCATCGGCAATGTCGTTGTATCAAGAATCAAGGGTTTCTCTTCACAATGCCATAACATTGCTCGAGATGCTTACAAACGTTACTATAATGAGAAAATGATATATTATGAATATAACTCTTTTTATATCGCGATTCCTATATAGGATAAGATATTATCTTATAATTGGAAGTTTAATGGTCACTGCTTTAGTGGCATATTTTACTCAATTTTTGCCCAAAACGTATACCGTAAGTACATCTATATACACCGGAATAGTTTCTGGGTCAAGCATTATGGATGAAGATACTAATGTAAGTATACAATCTGTTAGTAACTCATTTGATAATCTTATAAATCTTATGAGAGCGCAAAGTACGTTGGAAAACGTATCGATGCAACTCTTTGCCATGAATATGATTCATGGTAATCCCCAAAAAGATAATGAATATATCACAGCCCAACATTTTATTGAGCTTGATGAAATGGTTCCCGATGAGGTGAGGCGCGCTATTGATAAAAAATCGATGGCTGTAACATTAGCAAATCTTAAAAAGATTAATAAAACAGGAAATAGCAATTTCATGTATTTGTTACTCAATGGATCGAGTCCTTATTATAGCTACGAGGCGCTCAATAAGGTACAAATTTACAGAATACAAAATAGTGATATGCTCGAAATATCATATAGTAATAATGATCCGGGTATTACTACCAACACCGTGAAATTATTCAACGAAGAATTATTGAAAAGTTACAATGATTTGCGTTATAATTCCACAAATGATGTAATTGCTTATTTTGAGCGTGAATGTGCCAAACTCAAAGCAGCACTTAATCAAAAAGAGGATATTCTCACTGAATATAATGTAGCCAATAGTGTGATAAATTATGAAGAGCAAACTAAATTTATAGCTAATGCTTTGATTAATTATGAAGACAGATATGAAGAAGCTCAAAAAAGACAAGAGAGTTCATATAATCTTCATAAGACTCTAGAGAAGCAGATGGATACTCGCACAAAATTATTTAAAACAAATACTGAGTTTATAAACTCACTTGAAGAAATATCCACTCTAAAAGGCAAAATTACCGATATCGAATTGTTTACGAGTGAAAACGCTCAGCAAAAAGATATTCAACTCAAAGAATTTAAAACTCAACTTAGGAAAAAAGAAGCAGATATAGCAAGCCTTTCAAAAGACCTCGATATATATAAATATTCAAGAGAAGGTTTGGCAATCGACGACTTGGCGCAGCAATGGATAATGGCGATGATTGATAACACAAAGGTTAATGCTGAAATGAAAATTCTTGATGCAAGACGTCTTGATTTTGACGAGAAATATGCAAGATTTTCTCCTGTAGGGACTGAAATTAAACGTCGGGAACGCGACATCACTGTTACTGAAAATTCATATCTAAGAGTGCTTCACGCTCTTAATATGGCATATTTGAGGAAAAAAAACATTCAGCTTACTACATCAAATCTTAATACAATTACTGAGCCTAAATTTCCTCTTTATCCAAATAAGAGTAAGCGTATGATGTATATTGTCGCTGCATTCTTTGGTAGTTTGATTTTTATAACAATGTATAAATTGGTGATTGAGCTTTTAGATCGTACATTGAGAGATGGAGAGCGCACGCAACGGCTCACCGGAATTAAGCCGATTGGAGCAATGGTAGGGCGAGGCGAATTACGTTACCGCGGATATTCTAAAACGTGGAATCGTATTGCCGCTACCTATATTGCCAATAAATTGGATAAGGATTTAAATGTAGAAGGCACTTCATATATTAATGTATTAAGTATAGATAAAAAGGAGGGCAAGAGCTACTTTATTAAATTCATTTCTGAAGAATGGGAACGTCTTGGGCTAAAAGTGAAAATTATAGAAATAGGCGAAGATAAACTCGAGAAAAAAGAGTATAGTTTGGCAACGGATTTCTCATTTTTGATTACTCCCGAAGAAGCAAAAGAATACAATATAATATTAATTGAGTATCCTGCTATAATTTCTAATCCATTACCAAAGAATCTTGTGCATGCAGCAAATCTCAATATCATTGTAGCAAATGCAAAACGCGTGTGGAAGAAGTGTGATGGTGCTGTAATAGACCACTTTAAAGAGGTTGCAGGATCTACACCTTATGTTTTGGTATTAAATAATGCAGAACGTTATGATGTGGAAGATTATACTGGAAATTTGTTGCCGGATGGTGCTTCCCATAAGTTTTCTCTTAAATTAATGCATATGGGACTTACTTCAAAAGGTCCTGAAATTAAATAAGAAACAATGTTAGAGGTTCGTCAATTAGAAATTCATGACAAGCCGAAAAAGTTATATCGGTTTATCGGTCTTATCGGACTGATAGGGCTGATATATGCTTTTTCGATTGGTAATTTCGGGTTGGCAACTATGATGGTAGCCATACCATTCTCTTTAATATTACTTAAATATATATTAGATAAACCTATAACTTTACTCTATGTAATATTTTTTGTCAATTATTTCATAATGGCAGGAGGACGATATGTAGATATAGGAGGAATAAGTGTTTTAATAGATACACTATTGATAGGAGAGTTGGTAGTAATTTTTATTCACACGGCTTTACTCCAAAAAATAGAATGGAAATATGCCATAAATCCTCTCACTATAGCAACATTTGTATGGGCAATATATTGTGTGCTTGAGGTCGTGAATCCTTCTGGAATGTTTGAGGCTTGGTATCGCTCTCGGCATCTCATATATAGCGGATTTGTGGTTGCTCTAATTCCGGCTCTGGTAATCGTGAATAGTAAGCAAGTTAGAATAATAATAGTGTTATATTCCATATTTACTCTTCTGGCTATTGCTAAGGCAATAATGCAAAAATATATAGGTTTTGATGCAGGAGAGGCACGCTGGCTTAGAAATGGAGGTGATCTCACGCATGTATTAATAACAGGTACGCGTTATTTCTCATTTTTCACAGATGCTGGCAACTTTGGGTCTAATATGGGATGTTCAGGCGCAATATTTTTATTGTTGAGCTATTTTTCAAAAAAAATTCCTGTAAAGTTATATTATTTTGCAGTAGGGGCATTATCAATTTATGCAATGTTTTTATCAGGCACACGTGGGGCTATGATTGTACCATTGGGGGCATTGTTATTATACACACTTACAAGTAAAAATTTTGTTACATTCGGGTTTAGTAGTATAATGTTAGTTGGAATATATGTGTTTTTTGCATTTACAAATATAGGCGAATCCAATAGCATGATTAGACGCATGCGCACATCATTTCACCCCTCTGAGGATGCCTCATTCAATGTTCGTAAGATTAATCAAGCCGCACTTGGAAAATACCTTAAAAATAAACCGTTTGGTGAGGGTCTCGGATTATCGGGAGTGGAGAATCAGGATTTATCATATCGTTTCACCACACAAGTACCAAATGATTCATGGTATGTGAAAATATGGGTAGAAACAGGGATCGTGGGTTTAATCATATATTTGGGTGGATTTATAATTGTGCTTATGAATTGTGTGTATATAGTGATGTTTAAAATAAAGTCAAAAGAAATGCAAGGAATATGTACATCATTGCTATGCGGAGTATTCGGATTATTGCTCAGTGCGTATGGAAATCCATTTTTCGGTCAATTTCCCACAATGATTATTGCACTTACATTTCTCGCTATTTGTCTAAAATCACCGTATATACATTATGACAATAATGAGTCTGAAAATGCTTTATTAGATAATAATGAAAATAAGAAAATATTATGATAGATCAATTGCTTAGTCCTGATTATTGGACCTTGGAAAATATATTATATGCTATTGATGCAATTATTTTTCTACTTTTTGCGATAGCCGTAGGGTATTTGTTAGTTTTTGCGATTAAATCGTTGAATAAACGCACTAATAAATATCCTAAAGCCAAGAAAAAATATAGGTATGCCGTTGTCTTTCCTGCATACATGGAGGATCGTGTAATACTTGGTTCTGTGGAGAGCTTTATGGAACAAAGTTATCCACGGGAGAATTATGACGTATTTGTAGTGTCGGATAAGATGCTTGAAAGCACCAACGCAAGGCTTGAAGAGCTCGGAGCCATTGTAATAAGAAAAAATTTTCAAAATAGTACTAAAACTAAAGCTCTTCAAGAATCCATAAGGTATATTGATACACTTCCTAGTAAATATGACTATTATACGATACTTGATGCCGATAATTTAGTAGACGAGTATTTCTTGGATAAAATTAATGACGCTTTTTATTCCGGATGTTCAGTAGTGCAAACTCATCGTGTAGCAAAAAATTATAATAGTAATATCGCCATTTTAGATTCTGTGAGCGAGGAGATAAATAATTCCATATTCAGAAAAGGACATGTAAGCATGGGATTCTCATCAGGATTAATAGGTTCTGGTACGGCATTTGAATATCAGTTATTTAAGGAATATATAATGAAATCAGGGAATAGTGGAACTGATAAACAACTTGAAAGATTCTTATTGAAGAATGGATATTATATTGAATATCTTCCTGATATTTACACTTATGATGAAAAAGTGACTAAGAGCAAGCAATTTTACTCACAGCGTCGTCGTTGGGTATCAACACAAGTACATAATTTAGTGAAAGGTATTTGGGGTGCTCCAATGGCTGCATTTAACGGTAATTGGGATTATTGTAATAAATTATTCCAATGGGCATTGCCCCCTCGTATCATATTGTTGGGATTGCTCACAATAATATCAGTAGCTTTAACTATAATTGGTACATCTATTGCAATTAAATGGTGGATTCTTTTGGGAATTTTATTTATGGTATTTGCGATAGCCATCCCCGACTATTTATTTAATAAACATCTTTTTAAAGCAATTATAGCCCTTCCTATATTATTCCTTATAATGATGGTAAATACTGTTTTATCTGTTTTTGGACAAATCATTGGTCTCGGTCTCAAGCTAACCTTTGATGCAGAATTTTTGAA
>CAZYEO010000128.1:0-6582 GCA_964646495.1 uncultured Muribaculaceae bacterium | reverse complement strand
CTGATGTTATTATTAAATATCCCGATTCATCTTGAGCATATATGTATTTACCATCATCACTTACGTAGGTAATTGCCAGAGTCCCTGTGATTTTAGCTATATCACCTTTTGTAAGTCCCATAAATCCATCAATATTTGGTATTTCTTTCTGATCATTGATTGGATTATATGTCACAATTATAGCAGACATCTTTATATTTACAGTACAATTTATTTTGATTGAAGTGGAATTTCCTGTCCAAGTAATACCATTAAAATCTCCATTTTCCGGATCGCTGGCAACTAAAGTTCCTGGAGTTCCTGACTTTATAAATTCAATTTTGGTAATTGATTCTCCATTTTTTCCGCTAAAAGTAACTGCTCCATTCTGTATCATCCTGAATGTAGTGCCGAAAGTCGAGTTCCAAAAAAAATTATTATTAGAACCCGTATGGTTAATTGAAATTACATCGGAAATTAATGGTGCATCAACATCTATTCTCCCGGATTCCGTATCTGAGTAGGGAACTCCTTTCGAATCGATAAAGTTAGATGCTTTTGTTAGGTCAAACGTGACTGTTTTAGCCCACGCGGTAGTTGTTGCTACTATTATAAATAGCAGTAAAATAAAATTCTTTTTCATGTGAATTTGATGAATTAATTAATTATGAGGTTAATTCCTCAAAAGATTTAAAACTATTCTCTATTATAGTGCATAATATACACTTTTCTCATGGTAAAAATATGCTTAGAACTATAGGTATAGATTCGGGTTATATTATAATAAATAGGGCGTTTCAATACTTATAGAAGGAGACGCCCTTATTGTTTTTGTTGTTGAACGGGAGAACTATTATTTGTTTACTTGGAATTTGTTCCATCCATCTTTAAGATTGGCAGCAACTTGTTTTGCGGCGGCAATCCCTGCATTTACGTTTGCCTCAGAGGTTTGCGCCCCCATTTTTTTAGGAGTGAAAAACACCCGCTTAGGAGCTACATTCATAAGTTCCTCTGCATTATTTGGCTTTATGTCACTTATATATTTTATATCAGGACGTGTGCTTAATGCTTCTAATAGTCCAGTTTCGTCAATTATTTCTTTTCTTGCCGTATTTATTAATACTCCATTTTTGGGGAGTAGTTCGATTACCTCTTTAGTCACGGATTTTGTGGTTTGAGGAGTAGCCGGAATATGTAGAGAAACAAATTGATTTTTGCTATAAAGCTCTTCAACGGAATGAACTGGAATTATCCCTTCAGAAATAAGGATATCATCGGATACAAACGGATCTAAAGCCATTACAGTCATCCCAAATCCTTTTGCTATACGAGCTACATTCCGTCCAACTTGTCCGTATGCGTGAATACCAATGCTTTTATCTTTAAGTTCTATTCCTGATGTACCGTCAAATTGGTTACGAATCATCATTACCAACATTCCGAATACTAATTCTGCAACAGCATTAGAATTTTGCCCAGGAGTGTTCATTACACACACACCATGAGCTGTTGCTTCTGATAGATCAATATTGTCAAATCCGGCACCGGCACGAACTACAACCTTTAATTTTTTTGCAGCATCAAGAACTTCTTTGTCTACAATATCGCTTCTTACAATAAGTCCGTCAGCATCAACAATTGCTTTTATTAAATCATCCTTAGTCCCTTTTTCGAGAAGGATTAGTTTATTTCCTGAATCTTCCACCACCTCTTTGATTCCTTCAATTGCTATTGAAGCAAAAGGTTTTTCTGTAGCTACAAGTATTTTCATTATTTTATATTTTTGTCTGTTCAAATTCTTTCATTGCTGAGATCAGAACATCTACGCTTTCCATTGGTAGCGCATTATATAGAGAAGCACGGAATCCACCCACAGAGCGATGTCCCTTAATTCCTACAATACCCTTAGATCCGGCAAATTCAATAAATTCCTTTTCATACTGCACATATTCAGGTTTCATAACAAAGCAAATATTCATAATAGATCGGTCTGCTTTATCAGTTACAGTTCCTACAAATATTTTGCTATTGTCAATGGCATCATATAATTTTGCTGCCTTTGCCTTATCCATTTCTTCCAATTTCTTAACACCACCAAGTTGTTTATACCAACGTAATGTTTGAAGAGCTGCGAAAATAGGTAGAACAGGAGGGGTGTTAAACATTGATCCCTTCTTGATATGTGTGGCATAATTGAGCATAGTAGGAATTTCTCGTGTTACATTGCCTAATGCTGATTGTTTAACTATGACTATAGTAACACCTGCTGGGGCAAGATTCTTTTGTGCACCTGCATATATTATATCATATTTTGACACATCGATAGGGCGTGAGAAGATATCACTTGACATATCTGCCACCAATGGTATATTTACGTTGGGGTCATAACGCATTTCTGTGCCGTAAATAGTATTGTTTGAAGTGAAATGGAAATAATCAGCATCTGCCGGGATTGAATAATCTTTAGGAATATAGGAGAAATTAGAATCCTTTGATGATGCCACAACATCAACTTCACCAAATAATTTAGCTTCTTTTATAGCGTTTGTCGCCCATGTGCCTGTTTCGAGATAAGCCGCTTTTTTATTAAGGAGGTTAAATGGAACCATGCAGAATTGTAGACTTGCACCGCCACCTAAAAATAGTACTTCATACCCTTCTGGTACGTCAAGTAGCTCTTTCACAAGTTGTGCAGCTTCTTCTATGACAGCTGTAAACTCCTTACTACGGTGTGATATCTCCAAAATTGACAATCCAGTCCCATCAAATTCTTTGATAGCTTCGGCGGTCTTTTCTAAAGTGTATTCACTTAGAATTGAGGGACCTGCATAAAAATTGTGCTTCTTCATTTCTTTATGTTTATTGTTATAAGTTATTCATTAATGAGAGTGCAAATTTACTATATTTTAAATTTATTATGAGCCATTCTTCTCAAAAAGGATATGCCTCATTATAAATTTCTAACATTAAAATCTCTTACTAAAAGACTATACGGTTACTTAATAATGTTAGGTTTCTCTAATCCATATTTGTATTTTTTATCCGCTAATTTAAGCAGAATAGCTACAAAAAGAGACAATGATGCAATAGAAGTAAATATAATCATTGGTAGAGTATAATTGATCACTATATCTTCTCCAACCTTATTTTCACAGTAATTTTTGAGTACCCATCCGATAAGCGTTGGAACTCCCCATAACCCGATATTCTGAATAAAAAATATTAAAGCATAAGCAGTGCCAAGTTGCTTTTGAGGAAATATTTTGGCTACTGAGGGCCACATAGCAGATGGTACTAATGAAAAAGCCACTCCTAATATAACCATTAATGCAATAGCTACAAGCCAAGAGTTAATAAACGGAAGTGAATATGTGAAATGCACAAAGATCAACATTGCTGCTCCAATAATCATGATGGTTGCTGCTTTCCCTTTTTTATCTACAATTCCTCCGAAAATAGGGGTGAGGAATAATGCTCCTAATGCAGGAAGTCCGGCAATGGCACCAGCTAATGATTCATCTACAGCATATTTTGTTGTCATAAGCTCAGTAGCATATTTCTGAAATGGGAACACACATGAATAGAATAGTACGCAAAGAAGAGCCATAAGCCAAAATCCAACATTTGTAATAATATTCTTTACATCTTTGAATGAAAATTTTTCCTCATCCTCATTAGTGGGATTTTCTTTGATCTGTTTATCGAGCTTTTTATCCATTATTGAGAATATAAAGAATGCTACCAACCCAAGTATCAGAAGAATTAACCCAATTAAAACAGGTGTTTCAAGATTAAATTTTCTTGCAACAGGAAGTGCTATCGCGTATGCTCCTTGTGAACCAATTCGAGCTAAAGCCACCTGAATTCCCATCGCTGTAGCCATTTCTTTCCCTCGAAACCATTTAGCTATAATCTTAGTAACTGTAATTCCTGCCACTTCTGCTCCCACGCCAAACACCGAATATCCTGCTGCAGCAAAAAAAACGCTCGATTTATATCCTAAGAACATAGAATCGGGCGAGATACTTGTAATTGCAAAATACTGTATTCCTGTTCCTCCCACCATTAGAATTGTGGATAGTTTTCCAGTGAATCGTATGCCAAATTTATCCAGAATAAGACCTCCCCATATAAGCATAAGAAGAAATACGTTGAGAAAGCTATAAGCACCAGTGAAAAATCCGAAATCAGAACTATTCCAATCTAAATCAGATTCGCTAAGCATTGTTTTTAATGGTGCCATTATATCATTTACATAATACGCAGCCATCATCGTTAATGCTACAATTCCAAGGGCTGTCCATCTGATAGGACCGGAGTCGTTCAATTTTTTAGTTTGTATCATTATATTTTATGAGTATTTAAGGCGCAAAGTTACATATTTCTTGCAAAATAAGCCAATAATATACATTTTATTACTGATATTAGATGCGAAATATCATTAAGTAAATGAACAATAGCAAATAAGTTAAGGATGAATTATTAATAATATTCGTTTATTTGTATTATAACTTTCCCCCATATAATAGATATTAGATATAAATGAGTTGAAAGCAATAGCCTTTATATTAAAATAAAGATTATTGCTTTCAATTACAGTATGGTATGGATAAATATTTTAGATTGAGAAATCTATTTTAATTTGATCGATTTTCTTTTGAGCTTCAAGTTGTACCTTTTCATAATCGTCTTTGCTCTCCATTTTTCCTTTCACTTCAATGTAAAATTTAATCTTAGGCTCTGTGCCAGATGGTCTTACAGAAACTTTGTAGCCTCCGGCGGTGAAAAATTGGAGTACATCTGATGTTGTAGGCATATCTAATTTTGAGATCTTTCCAGAGGTAAGATCCTTCATTTCAAGAGAAGAATAATCTTTCATTAAAATAACGGAATCTCCTGCAATTGTTTTAGGAGGATTGGTGCGATATTCCTTCATTAAGGCTATAATTTCTTCGGCACCAGATTTCCCTTTTCTTACAAGTGAAATCCCGGCTTCACATGAAAAGCCATACTTCAAATAAATATCTTGAAGCATTTCATTCATGTTTAATCCTTTTTCTTTTGCCCAAGCAGCAATTTCAGCCATCAATGATATGGCGGATACAGAATCTTTATCTCGCGCAAAATCTTCGGCAAGGAATCCAAAACTTTCTTCTCCTCCTCCGAGATAGCGACTTTTGCCTTCCATTTCTCGAATTACTGCAGCAATCCATTTGAACCCTGTGTAGCAATCAAACATTTTAATATTTTGTGCATCGGCAATTGTCTTTATGAGTTCGGTAGTAACAATTGTTTTTACAATGTACTCGTTTCCAGTGAGCAACCCGAGTTCTTTATTACGGGTCATGAGGTAATTTAAGAATATGAGTTGTATCTGATTTCCGTTGATAAGAACAAATTCCCCATTATTATCTTTGATTACTACTCCAATGCGATCTGCATCAGGATCGGATGCCATTATGATGTCTGCATCTACTTCTTTTGCCTTAGCAATAGCCATTGCCATTGCAGATGGTACTTCAGGGTTGGGTGATTCTACCGTAGGAAAGTTTCCATCGGGAATGTCTTGTTCCGGAACATGTATAATATTGGTGAATCCGAAATTTTTAAGCGATTGAGGAATGAGTTCTACACCCGTTCCGTGTATAGGGGTATATACTATCTTTAAATCGTGATGTTTCTTTATAGCTTCCTGGCTTAGCGATAGAGTTTTAATTTTAGATAGGAATTTATCATCCATTTCTTTCCCTATAATCTCAATTTTAGCTGGGTTGGATTTGAATTTAATATCTTTTACTCCTGCAATTTTATTTACATGATTTATGATGTTTGAATCGTGTGGAGCAATTATTTGTGCGCCATCTGCCCAATATGCTTTGTATCCGTTATATTCTTTTGGATTGTGTGATGCTGTTATTATTACCCCACTTTGACACCCCAATTCGCGTATTGCAAAAGATATTTCAGGGGTAGGGCGGAAATTTTCAAATAAATATACTTTTATGCCATTTGCTGAAAAAATTGCAGCCGCTATTTCAGCGAATTTACGACTGTTGTTGCGTACGTCGTGTCCAACCACTACACTGATTTCAGGAAGATCAGCAAATGCCAATTTAAGATAATTTGATAGTCCTTGAGTAGCACCTCCAACAGTGTATTTATTCATTCTGTTACTGCCGGCTCCCATAATTCCTCTTAATCCACCTGTTCCAAATTCGAGATCTTTATAGAAAGATTCTATCAAGTCTGTTTTATCGTTGTTTTCTAACATTTTTCGCACTTCAGTGCGAGTTTCATCATCATAACCTTCACCAAGCCATATTTGTGCTTTTTCAGTTACTGACTTCAATAATTCATCGTCTTTCATATACTTATTTAGTTTAGTTAATATTCACTTATATGATTTATGTAACAAAAATAGATAATATTCAGAGAACTTCAAAACTAACAGATATCAATTTAATTATACAAATGTTTTTCCATAATAATAGGGGATGGGATTGAAATAAATATAGAATATACCATTCTGAGGATTTTTAGATGTTAATTATTGGCCGGAAATTGAAAATCCGCGCAAATACCGGGGCAAAGAGCTGTTTTTGG
>CAZYEO010000127.1:0-6585 GCA_964646495.1 uncultured Muribaculaceae bacterium | reverse complement strand
TTCACCTTTCCCGTACAATTGATGCCCATTGTAACCTTAGATATACCTGTGTTCAATGCCGGTGTGTAACTTAGTCCCGGAGCAGAAGAATTATAGTAAACGTAATCGTTCAAGTTTGAGCGAATATCCGAATTAGTGGTAAAATTTACAGGTACTCCATCTACTCTGGCATATATTTTCCCGTTAGAATCTGCCGACATAGCAGCCGACACGGTAAGATATGCCGATTCTCCCTCTACCATTCCGGGGGTAGGCATATCTATTGTTGTCGATAAAGTACCGAGCAAGCTTTCTCCAAAAAATGTACGTCCTGTATTCCCAAGCGATACACTCTCCTCTTCATGATAGGAATAAGAGTATGAAATATTTCGATTTGTAGTTCCTTTGTTTTCTGTGGATATTATTTTTAAATTTTTTGCTTCATCCTCCGTATTATCGGTAAGAAGATAATATCCATAAGATGAATAGCAGTTTATTTTAGGTGTATATCGCAAAACAGCATAACCGACCGAAATTTCATGAATCTGTCGTCCTCCTATCCCATAAAATATGATTTTATTTTCTGATCTCTTCATGGGGATTTGCTGAATATCATCAGGAACATCTACCGAAAATGTTTCTGGTAGCATTTCTCCTCCGCGCCCATAGATGCGTACATTTTGGGGATTTGAAAACCCCCATTCCTGCAATTTATCATAAGTTATTTCATACACTCCTGACTCAGGAACTCTGACTTTCACCCATTTTCCTTGTGCCAATTTAGAGTTACTTGTATAATATGATAATGGATATGAAAATGCTTTTTGTATTCCAAATACAAATAGTGCGATTAAAACGATTACTATTTTTTGTTTCATGTTTGTGTTTTTTTCTTTTCCGGAAATATTTTGATAGGTATTTTCTTACAAAAATCAAATACCTATTTTGTTCTAAAATTCAAGGCATTTATGCCACCTATGCACCCTTCAAAAGATTGATCTATTTTTATTTTACCATTTCTACATTTAAATCCTGTGAATATAATATCCCCGATTTTCAATGTATAAAAACGGCTTATATGCTCAATCAGATCATCAACCGAAAGCTTCATTTCCGATGTATCAATCTTATATTCATTTCCTTCGCCATCGGTAACTACACACCCCATGTGTGATAAATCTGATATCGGATAGAAACTCCCTATAATTGCTGCACCGTCAAACGACGTTGATAATGATTCTCCACCTCCACTATTAACATTCTTGAGATCGTTGGCACACAATGTCATGCCTACGGTGGCTTCCTCATAATACCGTGAGGCAAAACGTTTTGCAATATTCTTCCCCAAACGGCTTATTTTCACCACCAAAGATACTCCAAATGTAATATCTTGTGAAAAATCAGGCACAAAAAATGGTTTCCCATCTTTTAGTAGCGTAGTATCAGCCATCAGATACACTGAAGGTGAATCACAGATTTCATTGCCTGCATCACCACCCATATAGTTATTCTCTATCCCTATTACTTTCATTAGTGCATTATCATCAATCGTCAAGCTCCGGCACTGCGCCCATTCTATTATACATCACTGCCAAATGAGCATAAATCGATGTGTTCTGTATCACAATATTCTCTTTTGCTTTTATTCTAAACGGAGTAAAATTCCATACAGCACGTAATCCTCCTTCCACGATTGCATTGGTAGCTTCTTGAGCATGCTCTACCGGGACTGCCAAAATTCCGATTTCAGCATTAAATTCTTTTTGTCGTTGCCCCAACTCCGAAATATGGTATATAGGCACACCGCAAATAGTGGTTCCTATCAAATCCTCGTTTATGTCAAATCCTGCCACAATTCTCAATCCATATTGCGATAATCCCGAATCCTGAATAAGTGCCGCGCCCAAGCTACCCACACCTATCATAAATGTGCTATGCTCCTCCTTAAACCCAAGAAAATCCACAAGTTCCTTCACCAACACCTTCACCTCATATCCAATTCGGGTCTTACCTTTTATATTCAGAAAAGATAAATCCTTGGCTATCTGCGACGAATCTACATTGAGGGCTTTGGATATTTGAGTAGACGACACATATTCTACATCGCGCGAATGTAGCAGATTTAAATATGCCAGATACCACGGAAGCCTGCGAAGTGTAGGCTCCGGTAGCATAATTTTGGTCAAGTTTTTATCATCTGCCATAGTCATCTTATAAAACAATCGTCAAATTTACGGATTTTTATTTTATATCCCAAAAAAAGCATATCACATGTTTGTTTTTTATTAAAAAGAGAAGAATTTTGAATATAAACTGGCTCATTCCTTATTATATCCGAACTATAGGAAGTGTAATTGGCTACTTTAGACATTGATGCACTATTTTTGAGATTTATTATTATGGGGAATTGGGGAATTATTGCTAATTTTGCAGTTTGAATTAAACATCATAATTTTATAGCTGTGGATACTAAGTATATTTTCGTAACCGGTGGTGTGGTTTCTTCTTTAGGGAAAGGAATTATTTCATCATCTTTGGCACGTTTACTACAATCACGTGGATTTAAGGTAACAATACAAAAATTCGACCCTTATATCAATATCGACCCGGGAACTCTCAACCCCTACGAGCATGGAGAATGTTATGTGACTGTGGATGGGCATGAAGCCGACCTCGACCTCGGACATTACGAGCGCTTTACGAATGTAAATACCACTCGCGCCAACAATATTACCACGGGTAGAATATATCAAAGCGTTATCGACAAGGAACGACGCGGCGATTATTTGGGTAAAACCGTGCAAATCATTCCTCATATCACTGATGAAATAAAACGCAATGTGAAATTACTCGGCAACACCGGTAAATTCGATTTTGTGATTACTGAAATCGGTGGCACTGTGGGCGACATCGAATCGCTCCCGTTCATCGAGGCGGTGCGTCAATTGCGCTGGGAATTGGGACAAAATTGTGTATGTATTCATTTGACTTATGTTCCATATATCAAAGCAGCAAAAGAATTGAAGACCAAGCCCACACAGCACTCAGTGAAGCAGCTTCAAGAACTTGGAATACAACCGGATATACTCGTACTTCGCACAGAGAAAAATATCCCGATAGATATGCGCAAAAAAGTGGCATTATTCTGCAACGTATCGCCAGATGCGGTAATACAATCGATAGATGTACCATCAATTTATGAAGTGCCTATCAAGATGCACGAACAACATCTCGATGAATTGGTGATGAAAAAAACCAATGTACCTGTAACGGGCGAACCGGATATGACGAAATGGAACCAATTTCTTGCTAAGCTCAACAAGGCTAAAGATGTGGTGAAAATCGGATTGGTAGGGAAATATGTGGAATTGCAAGATGCATACAAATCTATCAATGAATCTCTATTTCAAGCGGCAACCTACGAAGAGCACAAATTGGATCTTCGCTATATAAGCTCCGAAAAACTCAACGATGGAAACGTTGAAGAGCAATTAAGCGCACTCGATGGTGTAATTATAGCTCCGGGATTCGGACAACGTGGCATCGAGGGTAAATTTGTAGCACTGAAATGGTGTCGCGAAAACGATATGCCTACTTTCGGTATATGCCTCGGAATGCAATGCATGGTTATTGAATATGCTCGCAACGTACTTGGGCTTAAAGAGGCTAACAGCACTGAAATGGACACAAAAACTCCATATAACGTAATCGACCTCATGGAGGAACAAAAGAGTATATCCAACCTTGGTGGCACTATGAGACTCGGTGCTTATGATTGTACACTTGCTCAGGGATCACAAACAGCCAAAGCCTATGGTTCTTCGACCATTAGTGAGCGTCACCGTCATCGCTTTGAGTTTAACAACGATTACCGAGCTCAATTTGAAGCCAACGGTATGGCATGCGTAGGCGAAAACCCTGCCACACATCTTGTAGAAGTAGTGGAAGTACCTGCCAACAAATGGTTTATAGGCACACAATATCATCCAGAATACAACAGTACGGTTCTTAACCCAAATCCGTTGTTTATAGATTTTATAAAAGCTGCCATAGCAAATAAAAAAGCATAATAATACAAACATTATAATTGATGAATAAAGACACCATTATCGGAATGTTGCTGATGGGCGCCGTGATATTTGGCTTCATGTGGCTCAATCAACCCTCTCCCGAAGAATTAGAAGCTCAACGCCGCGAGGCTCAGGCTGCAAAAGTGGAGGCTAAAGCACAACAACAGGCACAACAGGTTGCCGATGAGAATTTACCCACCGATTCACTCACAGCCAGCGATGTAGTTTTACTGAAAAACACTGTACGTCAATATGGCAAATCGATCGGTAACGATAATTTCGCAATGAAAAACGGAAATGTAGACCTATCACTCACTGCCGGTGAGTTGAGTGGAAACATTACCCTACCCGACACCACAGTTGCAGTGGCAGCCGTAATTAGCAATTCGGCAACTACCCCTACTATGTTGCGTGCAGTAAAGGTTCTAAAAACCGCTATGAGCGACATCATCAAATATAAAAACTTCGCACAATATCTCAATGGGACTGATACATTGGTTTCATTGCAGAATAACTTATTGAAAATAGACCTTTCATCGAAAGGTGGAGCCATAGCTCAGGCTACACTTAAAGAATACAAAGCATTCAACGCTGAGCATGTAACTCTATTTTCGGGCGATAACAATTCATATAGCTTTGTAATCAACTCTACGGATCAAAGATTTGACACCAAAGATTTCTATTTCACTCCTACACAAATAAACGACAGCACAGTATTAATGTCGATGAATCTCGGTGCAGGCAGCCAATTCGGAATACGATACACATTACCAAAAGATAGTTATTTGGTACGTATGGAAATAGTGCAAAAAGGTATGGATAAAATTATCCCTACTAATATTGCTGACATGGGCTTCTCATGGTATCAAAAAATGTCGCGCCATGAAGAGGGAGAAATGTTTGAGGAACGTAATAGCGGAATCTATTATAAATTTGCCGGTGGCGATGTGGAATATCTGAGCGAAACGAGCGATGATGCCGAAAAACTAACAGATAAAATCAAATGGATTGGCTTCAAGAATCAATTTTTCTCGTGTGCATTTATCCCCGATAGTTACTTTACCTTGGGAGATTTCGACAGTAAAGTAATTGAAAAAGGGACTCCTGATCATAAGAAATTTCTCAAAACTCTCACAGCCGTATCCTCACTCGAATATAACTCTGCAAACCCGAATCCAGCTTCATTCCACCTGTTTTTCGGACCTAATCTCTATCCTCTTTTATCCTCTTATGATGATAAAATATCACCCGATGAAGATTTAAAACTTACAAATCTAATCCCATTGGGTTGGAGCTTCTTCCGCTGGATCAACACAGGATTTATCATTCCGGTGTTTGACCTCCTCGGTAATTGGATATCCAATTATGGAATTATTATCTTGCTACTCACAATATTTATCAAGATAATACTTTTCCCTCTCACATACAAGAGCATGATTTCGCAAGCTAAAATGCGATTACTCGCTCCCGACATCAAAGAGATAAACGATAAATATCCCGGTAAGGAAAATGCAATGGTACGCCAACAAAAAACTATGGCACTATATAGCCGTGCTGGAGCAAGCCCATTCAGCGGATGCTTGCCTATGTTGCTGCAAATGCCTATACTATTTGCAATGTTTGCATTCTTCCCCTCATGTATAGAATTACGTGGTGAATCATTCTTATGGGTAAAAGACCTTTCGGCTCCTGATGCAATTATTTCTTGGAATGCACAGATACCATTTATCACCAATTACTTTGGTAATCACATAAGTCTTTTCTGTCTTTTAATGACTGTTACCAATATTATATACACACGCATCAACATGCAGAATCAACCAAGTGGCAATCAAATGCCGGGGATGAAAGCCATGATGTATATGATGCCTGTAATGTTCTTGGTATTCTTCAATAATTATGCAGCAGGATTAAGCTATTATTACTTTGTGTCGTTGCTTATAACCATTATACTCACCTACGTGTTCCGCCACTTTGTGAGCGAAGAGAAAGTACGCGCAAAAATGGCTGAAGCAGCTAAAAAGCCTAAAAAGAAAAGTGGGTTCATGGCTCGTCTCGAAGAAGCACAACGCCAACAACAAGCGCAACAAAAGGCTATGCAAAAAGGTAAGAAAAAATAATGGTGCGCATAGATATGTGCAACTAATATAAAATACGTCAAATAGAGGGGACAAGTGGAATAAAACGCACTCGTCCCCTCTATTTTTTGCTGCTACCATAGCATATTCGAGAATACAGGTGGTGCATATATCCATGAAAACATTTATATGATTTTTTGAGCAAGGGGTGTTTTACTGCATTTCAGTAACTATCGCGCGGCTCAAATATATTGATTAGAAAATCTGTGCACACTTTATATCATCACAATCGCATAATCTATCTTAATAGCCCACAATCCATCGGCATAAAGCATATTAACCCATATCTTTTATTTTTCAACTGTAATAAATCAACAGATTTTTCGGATTGAGCCCATATTAGGGCTCAGTAGAAATTTAATGGGGGGAATTTATATCAAAAAGATAAAAATAGCGTT
>CAZYEO010000126.1:0-6749 GCA_964646495.1 uncultured Muribaculaceae bacterium | reverse complement strand
TGAACACAGGTATATCTAAGGTTACAATGGGCATCAATTGTACGGGAAAGGTGAAAAGAGCTAACCTTGATTATATCATGATTACCTATAAGCGATATAATTCGCTCATGAATGGCGTGTCTCAGCAATGGATGGGAATGTTAAACAATAAGACTACAGATAAGATTCAAATTTCCGATGATTCGGATGGCACTGTAGTGTGGGATATGACTAATCGTAATGAGCCGGTGGAATACACTGTGGAAAGTTTGAAGCAACCGGATAATTCATATTTAGCCACCTTTACGCCTATAGGTGATTCGGAATGGACTAATTTCCTGGCTTTCAATCCTCATAAAACATTATTACAACCTGAATATGTAGAAACTGTACAAAATCAGAATCTTCATGGCATGGCTGTCCCTGATATGGTAATAATTACCACCACAAATCTTATTCCGGAGGCAGAAAGAATCGCTCAATTTCATCGAGAAAAAGATGGAATGACAGTGGCTGTAGTAGATCATAATAAGATTATAAATGAATTTTCCAATGGTACTCCCGATGCAATGGCTTATCGTCGCTTTAATAAAATGCTATGGGATAAAGATAAAACTAAATTAAAGCATTTATTGCTTTTTGGAGCAGGAACATACGATAATAGAGGTGTAAGTGGGAAGCATGGAGAAGAATTGCTTTTGACATATCAGAGTGAAGAGAGTAGAGACGAAACTATCTCCTACACCACTGATGACTTCTTTGGATTTATGGATGATGCTTCAGGAATGAACAACACTGCGGATAAGAATCTGCTATCAATAGGAAGAATGCCGGTATCTAATGTGATGCAGGCAAAAAATGCTGTGGACAAATTGCTTGAATATATTGATAATAGTAATTTCGGTGATTGGAGAAATAATATGTTACTTATTTCTGATATGGGAGATGAAAATCTTCATATCCAACAATCAGAAGCATTGCAAACGTATTTTGAAACTGACCTTAATTCCCAAATGCATATATATAAGGTATATGCAGATGGTTATCCGACAAGTTCAAATAGAAATGAAAATGCATGCAATAAAATTGCCGAATATCTGAAATCGGGACAATTAATAGTGTCGTATATTGGACATGGAAATCCTAAATATCTTTCGCGTGTGAGTGTATGGCGTATATCCGATGTAAAAGAAAATAAATATAAACATTTGCCATTTATCACATTTGCTACTTGCGATGTAGCACGATATGATAGTGATCAAAAAGGTATTGCTGAAGAGATGTTTCACATGAGTGATGGTGGATTAGTTGCTTGCATGGCTGCTTCCCGATCGGTTTATGCAAGTGAAAACGATCAACTAAATCGAGCTTTCTTCAGAAATTTGATGATTGGAGGAGATAAGGCGGCAAATATCACAATCGGAGAAGCTTTCCGCGATGCTAAATTGTCGTTGAAAGGTAATAGTGTAAATAAGCTCAATTTTCTTATAATGGGAGATCCGGCAATGAAATTGAGTTATCCACAATCAAAAGTGAAAATTACTTCGATAAATGGTGTATCTCCGGAATCAGTGTCGATAAATCCGATGACACGTGTAGAGCTAAAAGGTGCTGTGGTGAATCCGGATGGATCGATTAATGCGGATTTTAACGGGAAACTTAGTAGTAAACTATGGGAAGCTCCGACATTATACAAAGAAATCAACATTGGTACTGTTACTACCCCCGTTATTCATAAAGCATATTTTGAAAATGATGAAATTACAGCCAGTAGCTGTGTCGTTAAAAATGGGGAATTTACATTATCGCTTATCATTCCACGAAGCAATAAAGCCGCTAACGAGAATGTGTCGTTGTCTTTTTATGCTCACAACGAGAAAACCAACGAGATGGTGAATGGAAAAGAATCGGTATATGTTACTACTTTTGATTCATCGGTTGCTATTCAAGATGATGAATCGCCGGTAATAAATGAGATGTATATCAACACACCTGAATTTAAAGAGGGTGATATAGTAGGGCAGAAATCATTGTTGCAGATAGAGTTTTCAGATAATTTATGCCTAAGCTCGCAATCTATTAAAATAGGCAACACTCCTACGCTTAAAGTTGATGGAAAGGAGACTTATAGAGATGTAGCTAATGCTGTGTCATTGTCGGACGATGGCAAAAGAGGGGTTATATCCTACGAATTTACCGATTTAAGTTATGGATTGCACACCGCTACAATATCATTGAGTGATGCTGCCGATAATCGCACTTCGCGTAGTATATCTTTCTATGTAGGTCAGCATGACATTGTGGCAAATCTCGAAGTAGAGGAATCCCCGGCACGCGATAATGTGACATTTGTATTCGACCATCAATATGAATCAGCGACTCCGAGTGTGTCGATAAAAGTGACAGATGTCGATGGCGAAATAGTGTGGACAGGTTCTACATCAACATTCCCTTATCAGTGGGATTTGACGGATTCGAAAGGTAATAGGGTACAGCCCGGGGTATATGAATTCTATGGAGTAGTGAATGCCGGCACACAATATGGGCATACTGCTACCAAAAAAATAATTGTAATTAAGCAATAAAAAGGGGTAAATCAAGTTTATTAATTAGTACTGTAACTACTTACTGATGAATAAAACAAAAAAGATAACCCTCGGCGTGTTCTTAATATCGATTTTCTTTCCGTTGGCTACATATGCCCAGGAGCAGAAAAACGAATTTAATCCAATTTCTACTGGAGTCAATTCTTTGGGAATAGCTCCCGATGCGCGTGGCGCATCAATGGGCGACATCGGAGCCGCAACGGATCCGGATGCAAATTCACAGTTTTGGAATCCATCGAAATATGCTTTTGCGTATAGCAAGGCAGCCGTTTCTCTTTCATATACTCCATGGTTGCGCAAATTGGTAAATGATATTTATCTTGCGAACCTTGCCGGGTATTGGAAATTGGGTGAAGGGGATAATCAAGCCATAAGTGCTTCGTTAAGATATTTCTCGCTTGGAGAAGTAACACTCAATGATGATGCCGGAGGATTATTGTCTACTGTTAATCCTTATGAAATGTCGTTCGACTTGGGGTATTCTCGTAAATTATCAGAGAAATTCTCGATGGGTGTGGCACTTCGATATATTTATTCAGATCTCGGATTCTCCGATACATATTCAGGCGATCAAAGTACTGGAGCTTCAGCATTCGCGGCTGATATATCCGGTTTTTTCAACACATACCCTATAATAGGACGCAATGAGTGCCAATGGTCATGGGGTTGGAATATATCTAATATAGGTACAAAGGTGTCGTATAATGGTGGTGCGGATGTGGCTTTTCTTCCAACCAATCTAAAATTGGGAACGACATTTACTTTCCCCTTGGCTGATTATCACAATTTGGCACTATCTCTCGATCTTAATAAACTTCTCGTTCCGGCTCGTCCACGTGCATCTGATTATTCCGATGACACAGAGGGGCAAGCAGCCTATGAGGATGCTTTACAGAATTGGAAAGATATGTCACCTATTACAGGTATCTTCAAATCATTTACCGATGCTCCCGGTGGAGCAAAAGAGGAATTCCGTGAAATAAATTTTTCAATAGGAGCCGAATACAGCTATAATCAACAGTTTTTCCTCCGTGCGGGATATTATCACGAAAATCAATATAAGGGTAATCGTCAATATTTTGGATTCGGTGCAGGATTTTCGCTCAATGTAGTGCGTTTGGATGCTGCATACATGATTGCCACAGCGCAGAGTAGTCCACTCGATCAAACTCTCAGATTTACTCTTACGTTTGATATGGATGGATTAAAGGACTTGTTGGGACGCCGAAAATAATTTACAATATGGCATTGGGAATACGTACCGGATTTGGATATGATGTGCACCGTTTGGTGGCTGATAGAGAATTGTGGATGGGTGGAGTGAAAATTCCATATCATATGGGGCTTCTCGGACATTCTGATGCCGATGTGGTAATTCATGCTCTGTGCGACGCTATTCTTGGAGCAGCCAATATGCGCGATATAGGATTTCATTTTCCTGATACCGACCCACGTTTCAAAGGTATAGATAGCCGAAAATTATTGATTGAGGTTGCACGATTGCTTTCCGAAAAAGGTTATGTTTTTGGAAATACAGATATAACAATTTGTGCCGAACAGCCTAAAATTAATCCGCATATTGCGGCTATGCAGGTTGAAATGGCACGATGTTTAGGGGTTTCTACCGATGATATATCCATTAAAGCCACCACATCAGAGCGTTTGGGGTTTACCGGACGGCAGGAAGGTATCAGTGCTTATGCTACCGTTTTAATAGGAACGATATAAGAAAAATTCATTCCTGTTATTTCTCATAAATTATTTTTTATCATTGCTGTGTTGATGAAATTTATTCGTCATCGTTTCGTGCATCTTTTCTATGTATTCTTTGCCCAATGGGTTCCCTTCTATTATTAAATTGCGCATTTCAGTGTATATAGCTGGGTAGTTGAATAAGGTATCATTCTTCGTTGATTCCTTATGCATGAATTTAGTGGGGATGATTGAAGTCATTGGAAATTTCTCGATTTTATTATACATTATATTTTCATCGGGAGCTTTTGATGAGGTCAATCTGAAGTGCTTATTATTGAAAGTACCATACATATTTACACCGAATCGCACTCTTAACGGTGTTTTCAATAATGCTACATGATAGAAAAAAGCATCATCTTTCATAAGTCCGGAGATACCTATGCGATATTTGTTAAGATTAAAATTAAGAGGTGACAAGGTAAGACGGCTATTATCTATATTCATATCCAATCGCAACGTATCTATAGTCAAATACTGGGCTTTACCAAATAGTAACCAACCCAAGAATCTGGGCATTAAATTCTTTTTTGAGATGCTCAATGCCGTTCCCTCGATTGTTGCATGGCTTTTTAGAGTGGGTTGTACGATCTGCATCAAGCTGTCAATTTCCCATGAGGCGTTTATTTTAGCATCAAACAGCCCTTTGATAGATGATAATAGTGGTCGCGCCTTGTTGGTCTGAGGAATGAAATCGAATACTTGAGATAGATTGAGGTTATGCATATTAAAGTCAAGCTTTGAATCGGCTTTAAGAGGTGATAATGTTGAATAGATAAATCCCATGTCGATATCGGCTATTTCACTGCGAAATTTAACATCATCAAAATTTGCTGTTTGATTCGCTATTTTTATGTTTGCACTCAATGTATCCACTTTTGCAATGCCATATTCGGCATTGTGAGCGTTGATGCTAATCGATACGTTGAGGTTCGGTGGCACTGCAACAAATTTACTACTACCACGCAACGGATTTTTAGTGCATTGTGCGTAGGCAGCTCCTTGTAATATGGCAGGGAGCAATTGGTTCATGTCGATTTTAGTAGCTCCAATTTGGGCATTCAATGTGAGTAGAGAATCGTTGAAAATGTATTTATACCAGTTGTGAAGTTTGAAATCTCCTAATATTGATGTGCTTCCAATGTTTCCTTTGGGGATTTTGAGTGAAGCATCTTGTTTTGTAAATGTTATATAGGCTTCGGGTATGGTGTTGAGTATTGGGAGCTGTGGAAATGTAGCTCTGAAATCGGATACTCGGAGATCACCACGATAATCCCAACTGCCGATTATGTCCCACAACTTATATTTATTTCCGGGTGACAAGTTTACAGCATCTATCATTGTTGCTTGGGAGATAATGCCGATGTCTTTTATGAAAATAGATGCTGAATCGGGATTCAGATATGACATATTTTCGAGTATGGCAAAATAATTAATTTGAGCATCCTCTTTTTTTGGTGCAATAGAATTGAATTTCATCAAGAACCGACGCATTGCCAGCGTGTCGTTGCTCGGAGTTATAAAGGAGGCTTTTTTGAAATTAAGGACTCCATTGTCGAGCGCCGGAAACACCATATTATGTAGGTTTGTTACATCGGTGTTCATATCAATGTCGGTAAATGCAATATCGGCTTCCTCGGGAGAATGTATGTTGGCTTTAGGGATAGAAATGCCTATGTTTACGTTTTTACTCCCTGGTATATCCTTAAAATTTACTTGTGCGTTTGGAATGAAAACTTGCGCATTTGTGCGAGGTATTGTAAATTTTACGTTTTGCAATTTTGATGATTCCAACAGTGTGATATTGCTCTCCGGTAGCATACGACCCGAATGTAGAGGAATACGAAATTTTGCAGATAATTTCATTTTTCCCGTAAGTTGCAATTCGTTGCTTATCATCTGTTGTAAGTCGGCTAAATTAATGTCACTTTCTATTTGTCCAATAGCAACAGGGCGATGTATCACATCGATTACCTTTCCAGTGGCGCTAAGAGCTGTGTTGCGATATGCTATGTTGCATCTATCCACAAGAACGTTGAGTCCATGCGTGAATGGGTGCTTATATTCTACTGTAGCAAAAATATCTATGTTGCGTATATTTCCATGCTTGGGGATGGCAATATTTCCCCCCCGGCTTCTCAACGATATTTCAATTGGAGGAAATTTACTTTTTTTGAAATCACAGATACCATGAGTCTCGGCAATCACCCCTACTGGAAGGGTGTACTTAAGGTTATCAATACTCTTTCCTAATTTCAGACCAAGGTCGGCAAATGTTTGTTTTATGTTGGGTGTATTGCCATTTACCCATATCGTCGATTCCTTTAGAATGGAAGCATAATTTGCCTTTGCTTGCACAGTAGTGGTATTATTCAAGCACAAATCCAATGCTCCTATATCTATATAATCAAA
>CAZYEO010000125.1:0-6790 GCA_964646495.1 uncultured Muribaculaceae bacterium | reverse complement strand
TCTGCTGTCATGTCGTCTATGTGGCATTGTAGTTCTGTTATTTTTTGTTGGTTGTATTTAATTACTATATGATAAAACATATTTTTACTGTTGGCTATATTTTAAGTGCCGTTATACTTCAATTAATTAGCGGTAATTTCCCGGTATCATTTATGAGTTTTCCGGTAAATATATTTATTGCTTTATTATGGCTTGCCTTGTTATGGTATGGATATAAGGATAATGGAAATAATAGATTTATTCAAATATTGAGTTCGGGCGAGTATTCTATAGTGTCAATAACTTTGCTGATACTGGCAATGCTCATCGTAGGACTTTTTCCGCAAGATGAATATAGTGTATCTCATGGTGACATATTGCAATCTTTGGGATTTTATAATTTCACCAATTCCTGGATATTTATTGCCATTCTTTTTTTGTTGATGACCAATTTAGGATTTGTAATAATAAAAGGAATACTTAATAAAAAAAGAAATCGATACAGATTTTTACTTAATCACATTGGTCTGTGGATTGCGCTTTTTGCCGGCTTTTTCGGTGTCGCCGATTCAAAAACGTTGCAAATCCCCATCTATAAAGGTGTGCCATCCAATGAGGCGTATGATAACAAGGGAAAATTGGAAACATTGCCCTATGATATTACTTTCAATTCGCTAAAAGTGGATTATTATAATAATGGTGTACCAAAATACTTTTCAGCAGACATTGAAGTTGGAGCAGAAAAAGCAATGGTCGAAATAAATTCCCCCTTTCGATATGACTTGATTCATGATGTGTATCTGATGTCGTACGATTCCAAGGCGGGGAGCAATTCACGTTACTGTGTGTTGCAAATAGTGCGTCAGCCGTGGAAGTATATTACTATGGTGGGGATTGCAATGATGCTTATCGGAGGACTTTTGCTATTTATAAATGGACCTAAAAAACAACTTACATAGATATGATAACGTGGGATTCATATTATATATTCGGATTCACAACCATCATATTCATGATGATTGGTGCAATAACAGCGTGGTATGGCAAAAGCAATCGCAAAATGGCATTGATAAGTTCGGTAATGGGGGTGTTGGTGCTTGGAACGTTTATTGGAGGATTGTGGCAATCACTTGAACGACCTCCACTTCGTACTATGGGAGAAACACGATTATGGTACTCATTATTTATGGGAATTGCAGGGATAATAACATATTGGAGATGGGGGTATAGATGGATACTCTCTTTCACATCAATATTAGCCGCAGTATTTATCATCATAAATATGGTTAAACCTGAATTGCACGATAAGACAATGATGCCCGCTTTGCAGAGTGCGTGGTTCATACCGCATGTTACAGTCTATATGTTTTCCTATTCCTTACTGGGGTGTGCCTTTATAATGTCTGTAATAGGGTGTTTCCGTCATAAAGATAAATTTCTTGACAACTGCGACCAACTTGTGTATGTGGGTGTGGCGCTGTTGATGTTTGGAATGCTAACCGGATCAATATGGGCAAAACAAGCATGGGGAGATTATTGGAGCTGGGACCCAAAAGAGACCTGGGCAGCAATTACATGGATGGGATATTTGATGTATATTCATTTGCGATTGTTGCATAGAGGAAAACCGGCATTGTTGTATGGGATATTGATATTCTCATTTTTGACATTGCAGATGTGCTGGTATGGTATTTCATACCTTCCCGCAGCCAAAAATAGTGTGCATGTATATAGTCAAATGAATTAATAACTTATAAACTAATATAATATGAAGAAAAAATCGAGAGTGGTAGTAGGCATTTTGGCAGCAATTGCGGTGCTTGCGGTTACTTATAGGGCGGTGAATCAAGCCCCGGCTGCCGATCTTTCGGCAAACGAAAAATTAAAGCAAATTCTGGCAGATGGAGGTTGTATGAATTGTCACTCAGAGAATCCGGAGTTACCTTTCTATGCAAATATGCCGTTAGCCTCTTCACTCATTGCCAAAGATTTGGAAAAAGGGTATAGAGCATTTAATATAGCACCGTTCATGCAATCGCTTGACAACAATGTAAAACCCAATGAAGTAGATCTTGCAAAGGTTGAAAAAAGTATTTTAGATGGCACAATGCCCATTCATCAATATGAGTTTATCCACTGGGGCTCAGCTATTACAAGCGTAAAGCGAGAAATGGCTTTGGCTGCAATTAAAGAAATCAGAAATAAGTATTACCCCAATCCTCTTGCCTCAGAAGAATTTAAGAACGAAACGGTGCGCCCTATACCCGATTCGGTAGCTGTGGATAGTAAAAAAGTGGCTCTCGGCGAAAAATTATATTTCGACACTCGCCTTTCGGCAGATAACACCGTTTCTTGCTCCACATGTCACGGACTTGAAACGGGTGGAGTAGACAATAAGAGCCATTCCGAAGGGATTCAAGGATTATTGGGTGGTGTGAATGCACCCACAGTATTTAATGCCTATTTTAATTTTGTGCAATTCTGGGATGGCAGAGCAGCCGATTTAGCCGAACAAGCAGCAGGTCCCCCATTGAATCCAGTGGAAATGGGATGTGCGTCATTTGATGAGATTGTAGCAAAATTAAATGCGGATGCTACAATGAAGCAGATGTTTGCCGAGGTATATCCCGACGGAATAAGTCAGGTTACGATTACTAATGCAATTCAGGAGTTTGAAAAGACCCTCATAACTCCAAATTCACCATTCGACCTTTATCTCAAAGGTGATAAAAAAGCAATGACCGATGAGCAGATAAAGGGATATGAATTATTCAAAAAATATAATTGTGCCATGTGCCATGTAGGCGAATATATGGGTGGACAAAATTACGACTTAATGGGTTGCAAAGGGGATTATTTTGGAGAAAGAGAAGGTAAACTGACCGACGGTGATAAGGGGCGCGGGGCGCAAACAAAATGTGATCGTGATAATTTCCGCTTTAAAACTCCAGGGTTGCGCAATGTAGAGCTCACCGCTCCATATTATCACGATGGGTCGGTGTCTACACTTGAAGAAGCCGTAAGCAAAATGGCAAAATACCAAGTGGGAGTCACCCTAAGTAATGAAGAAGAATCTCAATTGACTGCATTCATGAAAGCACTAACCGGAACATACAAAGGGGTAAAACTTACCAATAAAAATATGAAATAACTCAAAGCGAGATAGTGATATATGTGTATGAAAATCGCTTTTACGGATTCAGAGTCGGGAAATTATTTCCCGGCTCTGGTTGTTTTTATACTATTAATATAGGGGGGATTGCTATTGAGTCTGTTTTATCTGTCGGTATATCTGCCGAAAATGGGTAATGGAGGGGTGGGGCGAATTGTCGGATTACCACGGTAATTGCCATTTGAATCAGAGTTGATTATTCCTTGAATCACGTCAAGAATGATCGGCCCGATATCCATCCCTATTTTTGCTCCTTTTATATTGATATATGGAGCTACGATGGGAAGAGTACGCCATCGCCCCGTGTAGGGGTCATAGCAACGTTGTGCCCCAAAATCGGCTCCGAAACTTTCGGAGAATTTTACCGATAGAGAACCGCCATAGGATGAATAAGATAGCACTGACATTGCTGCCGGGGAATATAATGTATTATTGCTTTGGGCAGATCCGAAAACATTGAACGATAGTTTATCATTTATTTTGAAACTCACTTTTCCCGAAGCTCCAAAGTTGTTGAATGCACCATTGGCAAGGTTATATTTATTTGCACTAATGCTCCCTGTGAATGTGAACCTATCAAAAATTTGAGTAATTCCGATTTGAGCAGATCCGATTGAGCCTATTCCGGCATAAGTAGTATATCCTCCCGATCCAAAAATAGCTCCATTATACCATGCTGAAATTATTCCACTTGAATTCCAGTCGCGAGCATATATGTTGCGCTCAAATATTATAGGTGGGGTATAATAAGATTTATTATTGCTACCAAGTTGCAATAATTCAGGAGATATGCTTAGATTTTTAGACACAAAAGCATCTTGAGATGGCTTTATATATATAGGAAGAGTAATATCCGGTCTGAAATCAATCTTTGGTATATTCAACTCAATGCGTGGGGGGAGTGTAGCCGATGGTAAAGTAGAACCTTCGGTAGTATTTTCTTGGGAAGCCGCTGCAAAAGAGATGAAGCATGCGACAGCTAAAACGACTATTCTAATACTTCTTATCATTGCAATAAATTTCCCCAAATATACTAATTTTCGGAGTCGTGTCAAAGATTATTCCTAATGATTTAATAATATACACCAAAGAGCGGTATTTTACAGATAGAAAGCCAATGCGAAGGTGTCGGAAAACTCAAAATTGGCAATATTTATTAAGTCATAGCCATATATACTAAAGAATGTAGCTTGTAATCATAAAGTTAGGCGATGGAAATATTATTTGTCCAAATGAATTATCATTTGTATCTTTGCACGGATTTTACAAATAAAATCAATGAATAAGAGAGGAGGTTAAGTTTATAACCCGAAACAGATATATAAAAATAAATATAATATAATGGCGTGTGCTGAAACGTCTGAGAGGGTATCTGACCATTTTGTGGTGGATACTACTCATATTCAGTGATTTTTATAAAAATATTGGCGGCTAAATTTTGCGGAATAAAAAACAATGTGTAATTTTGCACCGCTGAAAACAAAAACAGATAATAAATTAAAACGTAAACATAAATGATAATCGTACAAGTAAAAGAAGGCGAGAACATAGAAAGAGCTTTGAAAAAATTCAAAAGAAAATTTGAGAAGACAGGTACAGTAAAAGAATTGCGCAGCCGTCAGGCATTTTCTAAACCATCGGTTGTGAATCGCAAAAAAATGATTAAAGCTGTATATGTTCAAAAACTTCGTGCGGTAGAAGAATAAAAATTCTTCATTTATTTGTCAATGTGAAATTATTGGCATAAATTAGTAGCGTCGAAGGTTAAATTAACGACGATATACTATGACGCTGATAAATGACTTCATAAAATACATTCGGTATGAGTTGAATCTTTCAATTCATACCGTTTTGTCGTATAAAGTCGATTTATTACAGTTTATAGATTTTATTGCTCCTCATTATGTATATAGTGAAACAGACAATGACGATGTAGATGCACCCGACTTTGCTACTGTAACTACCAATGATATTCGTGCATGGATAGTAAGTCTTGCTGCAAAGAAAGACTCACCTCGTACGATTCGTCGAAAGATACAGGCATTAAGAGCGCTATATAAATTTATGATAAAAAGGAATCTCATAGCAGAATCTCCCGCTGATGAGATCGAACTGGCAAAGGTGCGCAGGAAATTGCCCCAATATGTACGCACTGATACAATGGATGATTACTTTGCTGAGCCGGTAGAGGAGGGTCGTGACAATTATCAAACATTGCGCGACAGGCTGATTGTAGCCATGCTATATAATACAGGGATAAGAAGAGCTGAAATTATCAATCTTCAGAATGCCAATGTAGATATGGATTTATGCCAAATGAAAGTACATGGAAAACGTGACAAAGATAGGATAATTCCATTCGGGATCGAATTGCGTGATATGATAATTCAATATATAAAGTTACGCAACGAGAAATATTCCTATACCTCAACGTTTTTTGTGCGCTCCGATGGCGAACCAATGTACCCAATGATGGTTTATAAAATTGTACGTTCACAATTGCAGGCATTGGGAGTAGGTGGAAAGAAGAGTCCGCATGTATTACGGCATTCGTTTGCATCGGCAATGCTCAATAACGGAGCGGATATAAATAGTGTAAAAGAAATTTTAGGACATGAATCGCTTGCAGCAACGCAGGTGTATACACATATAACCTTTAGTGAATTAAAACAAAATTATCAACAGGCTCATCCGAGAGCCGTTAAAAAAGGAGGCTAACATGGAAATAAAAATTAAAGCAATTCATTTCGACGCATCAGAAAAACTCGTAAGCTTTATTAATAAGAAAGCAGAGAAGCTGGCTCGACACAACATGGATATTACACAGGTAGAAGTAACGCTTAAAGTAGTAAAGCCGGAAACAGCAATGAATAAAGAGGTTGGGGTTAAATTAACAACTCCGCTTCATGAAGAAGTTTTTGCATCGAAAATAGCTGATTCTTTTGAAGAGGCTTATGAGGAATGTCTCGAAGCTCTTTCGAAGCAGATTGAAAAGAAAAAAGCACAAAAAAAATAATATGTAATAAGTGTAGCAGTGTGCTACCTTAAAATGGTAAATAGGAATAAGCATGGGTTATACTCTAAAAGTTAATCCATGCTTTTTTTGAAATATAATAGGAGTTGCAATACAAAGACACCGAAATATTCTGCGACTATCAAATCAGGAATAGGATTGTTGCTTTATTTTGTATAAATAAAACTGGGGAAAACTGCTCCAAGTATTGCCGATTAATAAAATTGTTGTAACTTTGTGTCGCTTTTAATCAAGGTTGAAAACAGGTGCTTAAAAAGGCTATAAAAGCATCCATTTTTTTGAAGATAAGTCTATTTTATAAGGACTATTTATAAGAATATCGATGGATTCGGTTAGAATGTGAAGAAAAAATGGAAATTTTAGCCGAATAAATTTTGCCGATAAAAAAAAATGCGTAACTTTGCACCCGCTTGATACTCCTATTAAAGGATAGGAGGTAGAAAGAAACGCCTCTTTAGCTCAGTTGGCCAGAGCACGTGATTTGTAATCTCGGGGTCGTTGGTTCGAATCCGACAAGAGGCTCAAGAAAAGTTCTTTGAATTATTAGGAATGGGCAAATACCAGAGTGGCCAAATGGGGCAGACTGTAAATCTGCTGTCTTTCGA
>CAZYEO010000124.1:2522-6799 GCA_964646495.1 uncultured Muribaculaceae bacterium | reverse complement strand
AATGATCTGTCATCAATTTTAATGAAAAAACATTACTATACCTCATGAAAATATTTGCCATGCGTTTACTTATATCATCTATTATAATATGGATAAGCCAAAGTATAATAGCGGCACCACTTAATTTTATAGGTATAGATACTGACAGTATTGACACGATAATAGTGTCAAATTCTCAATCCTACACGTTTTTATGGGCATTTTTAGTAGTATTTCTTATTAGTATATTGCTTATAATTGTTCTAAAGATTCATGTAAATCAAGCAGTGCTGAAAAATAAGGAATCAGAAAAGAGATTTGAAAGACTTTTCATCGAAAAAGGCGCAATGATTAATGCGCTCCCAGTGGGTACTGAGGTGTATTCAAAAGAAGGACTTTTACTCGATGTTAATGAAAAAACTTGTAAAATATTCGGTATTGATCCTGAAGATATCATAGGAATTTTGACTATCGATAAAAATCCAAATCTCCCGCAAGATCTTAAAGATGCATTTCATCAAGAAAAAGAGTATAAAGGCGTATTTTTATATGATTTGAATCTGGCATCTCGTTCTGATTTTTTCACATCAAAATATAAAGATAAGAATATCTGGGTGTCGTGGATAGGCACTCCAGTGATAAATAAAGACGGGGAGATGGAGAAATATATCTTTATCGTTGATGATGTCACGGAAGATATGAAAAAATCGGAAGAATTGGAGCTTGTGCGCACAAATCTATCTCTTGCAATATCTGCCGGTGCAATATCCGTGTGGGGATTTAATCTAGAAAATTATACCGTTTACAATATACAGGGCGAAGTGTTTGGTAAAGGAGAAACTCCTTGTGTCGAAGCCGATAAACGTATTTACCCCGATGATCTCGATAAGGTAAAGCATGCTATATGCCAACTTGTGGATAATAAATCTGAGAAAGAAGAACTTCGTCTCAGATTCCTTAATAATGATACCAATCAGTACGATTATATTCATATTGAGATGCTGGGTATAAAAGATGAAAAAGGGAAAATATCTACAATTATCGGTACACATCGCAATATTACCGATGAGGTTATTCGCGAAAAAAAGATTAAGGAATCGCATGAGGCACTCGAAAAAAGCCGCAACGAACTACAAGTAAAGAATGACGAACTTTCCGATATTCGTATTAATCTTGAGCTTTCTCTCACAGCCGGACAAATGGGTGTGTGGGAATATGTTGCATCCGAGAAATGTTTCTATGCTGTGCATGGTGATTTATTTTTTAATGATGGAGACAGTCTGGATGATATATGCAAATCGGTACATCCTATTGGCCGCGATGAATTTATCACTGTGTGGCAAGATATCTTGGAGGGTAAATCATCTATATCGAAAACAATCAATCCGTTTATCAATAAAGGAGATGAAAAGAATCAACCATTATATGTCGAAAACCATATCCTATCGATACTCAATGACGATGGCTCTGTAAAGAAAATTATTGGTACACATAGAGATATAACCGAATGGTACACATATCATGCGCTACTCGAAGCAAACAATAAGCGCACGGATATGATCATAAAATCATCGGGATTAGCATTGTGGGAGTTAGATCCTCGCACTAATGTAATGACAGTGATTAATGATTCATTGAATAATTATGATAGTAACATAAAGATTTCTAAGGAATATTATGAATCATTTTTTAATTCCGAAGATTTCGATGTTGATTATCGACATGCAGCAGAAATATTACGTTATGGTCGCGACGAGAAATTTTCATTTGATATGAGAGTGCGTACTCCTGAAGATTCGCAATGGCAGAATTGTATTATAATTGGTGCGCCTATCGAAAAAGATGTGGAGGGAAGAGTGATAAAATATGTGGGATTGAGGCAAAACAATACCAAGCTTGTGAAACTCACTCAGAAACTTTCCGAAAAAAATCTACAACTCAACATGGTGTTGCGTGCAGGATATATCACCCCTTTTGTAATCGATCTTTCATCTGACATATTGCATCTTTCATCAACTCTATTTAATAAAGAAAATGCATCTACCAACGATCCAAGGAATAACATGATCTTTTCGCCAAGAGGAGTAGATCTTTCAATGGCGTTAAGCCTTATTCATGATGAAGATAGAGCAAAATTACAACAAGGAGTCGAACTCATACGTGAGGGTGAAATATCGCAAGTGAGAAATGAGGTGAGATATGGTGAAGATGGGGAATATACCGAATATTATGAGGCTAACTTTGTAGGCTCTAATTATGATAACAATGGAACTCCGGCCAATATTGTGGGGTATCTGCAAAATATAACCGAACGTAAACATCTTCTTTCGGATTTGCAACGAGCCAAAGAGCAAGCAGAGCAATCTAATAAACTAAAATCGGCGTTTCTTGCAAACATGAGTCATGAGATTCGTACACCACTCAATGCAATTGTAGGTTTCTCAGAACTTCTCACAGACACCATCGAGCCAGAAGAAAAGCAGGAGTATTTGAGCATTATTCATAGCAATAATGATTTGCTTTTGCGTCTTATCGGAGATATTCTCGACCTGTCGAAAATTGAAGCCGGAATGACCGAGCTAAAACCGGAAACATTTGATATGTCGGCTCTTTTTGAGGATGCTTATTCTTCCTTAAAACAAAAAACACGCAAGCCTAATGTGGAATTTCTACATGAAAATCCTTATCAAGTATGTATAATCACTCTCGATAAAAATAGATTGTTGCAAATTATCACAAACTATACCACAAACGCTATAAAATATACACCATCAGGCTCAATAACAATGGGCTATGGATATGTAAACAAAGGAATTAAAGTATATGTACGCGACACAGGTATTGGTATTGCCGAAAGCAAACGCAACAAACTTTTCCAGCGATTTGAAAAACTTGATGATTTTGCCCAAGGCACAGGGCTCGGACTCTCCATTGTGAAAGCTCTCACCGAAGCCAATAATGGTGAAGTAGGTTGTGACACTGAAGAGGGCAAAGGATCTACATTCTGGGCTTGGATACCTTGTTCGGCACAGATTGTGCGCAAAGAAGCAATTGGAGATTATAACACTGATTATACTGAGGATGTAATAGATGTTGAGGATGTAAAAAATCTACCCGATGCTCTTTCAATTCTTATTGCCGAGGATAGCGATAGCAACTACCTCTTGGTGAGGCATATTTTGCGCAACCATAATCTTGTGAGAGCCGTTAATGGAGCTGACGCTGTAGAGATGGCAAAAAAGGAAAAGTTTGATATTATTCTTATGGATCTTAAAATGCCGGTAATGGGAGGTTTGAAGGCGACAGAAAAAATACGTGAATTTGATAATAAAACACCTATAGTTGCTCTCACAGCCAATGCATTCGATTCCGATAAAGCGAAAGCACAGCAGGCTGGGTGTAATGCTTTTCTTGCAAAGCCACTCAATAAGCGGGCTCTTATCAATATGCTGGCAGAAGTTGTCGGAGCGTAATTAAATTTAGAATAATTGAAAATAAAAGATTAACCTGATTTGTAGGAACAAAAAATAGTTATATATTTGCACTCGAAAATAAGGGGTATTAGCTCATCTGGTAGAGCGCAACACTGGCAGTGTTGAGGTAAGCGGTTCGAGTCCGCTATGCTCCACAATTAATACTTTATATCTGAAGACGAAAAATCTTACCATGTCTTTTTATCCCGGAATTTTAATATCAATCGTCATCATATATTTATTCATATCACAAATTACTCTTTGAATACTCCTTTTTGTCATAATCAACATATAAAAAGGGGGGATTAAGCCGTATGAAAAATAAACTTCTAATATTCTTGTTTCTTAATATCGTCCCGCTTATATCGAGCGCCTCATATCACTTGATGAAAAATTATAATCGTGATAATTATGATGGCGGAACGCAAAATTGGGAGATAGATCAAGATAATTTAGGACAGTTATATTTTGCTAATAATGCAGGGGTGCTTAAATTTGATAGTAATAAATGGAGTCTCTTTCCCGTGCTTAATGGAACAAGCGTAAGAGTGGTAAAATATGATGACGAAAGTGACAGATTATATGTCGGAGCAAGCAACGAATTCGGCTATTTTAAGCCTCGTCAGAATAACGGCAAACTCGAATATACAAGTCTTATAAATACGTTAGAGGATAAAAAAAGCGACCTGAGCATTATTTGGAATATAGAAAAAATAAAAGGGCGCATTTGGTTTCAAGGCAATTTTGATCTTTTCTGTTATGATGGAAATAAAACTACAAAGATGCAATAGAGCAACAAAAAAAACTTATCGAAGAGGCTGAACG
>CAZYEO010000124.1:1089-2512 GCA_964646495.1 uncultured Muribaculaceae bacterium | reverse complement strand
GCATTAGAAGAGGATGGCGTGCTATGTTATCGTAAAAATAAAATTGAATCGGAACCTGCATTAGATTTGTTGAAAGGGAAAAAAGTGTGTGCCATATTCCCCTATCAAGATGATAAGATATTGTTCGTTACTGATTTCTATGGAATATTTATTTACGACGGAGAAAAATTAGAGCCATTAGTCACTGATATTGATGATTTTCTTAAGAAGAATCAAGTATTTTGCGCCGATATAAAATCTAATAAAATTGCTTTTGGAACTGTGCAGAAAGGGGCTGTCGTAAAGGATATTAGCAATGGCTGGAAACAAGATAATAACAGATGGATAAATACACATACAGGGCTGATTAATAACACTGTATTAAGCATAAAATTTGATAAGCTTGGAAACCTTTGGTTCGGACTTAACAATGGAATCGGCTATGAATTGAGTAATTCTCCAATTACTAATCTTTTTATTACAAATGTTGATTATGGAGCAGGATATGCCTCTCTTCTTAGTGATAAATTATTGTATTTAGGCACAAATCAAGGGCTATATTCCATGGCATATCCATCGAAGAAAGAGCCGAGTCCCGAAAAATTGCCGACATTGTTATATGGACAAGTGTGGAGCCTCGAAAAGATAGGTCATGATATATTTTGTGGAAGTGATAAAGGATTATATCTAATCAATGGCAATCGGGTGGAGAAAATAAAAGGGATTCCGGGTACATGGCACATTCATGGATTGCGAGGAAACTCGAATGTTATAATAGCATCAACCTATCAAGGGTTTTATGTTATTAGAAAAATATCCGGGAAATGGACTTTAGGCAATAAGATAACCGGGTGTGATGATTTTGGGGGGCATTTTTCGATGGATATATCGGGTAATATATGGATTAGTCATTGGATGAAAGGCGTTTATAGACTGACACCCAATCAGGATTATACCAAATTTGATAAAATAAAATTATTTAATGCATCCTCAGGATTGCCTTTGGATAGAGGTAATAATATATTTAATATGGATGATAAAATAATTTTTTCCTCCGAAGGTGGATTTTTCATAAATAAGGATGATGATTCGGTCGTCCCCTATAAACCTCTCAATAATCTTTTTGGCGCGCAATATTCACCAAAACTTCATTTTTCTCCAAATAAAGATATCTGGGCTATTAATGGAACTTATTTCGGTGTGGCTACAAGGGATTATTATGGGAATTATTCTGTAGATACAATTAGGTATAAACCTCTTCTCTCGAATATTATCTTAGGATTTGAAAACCTTAATTTTCTGAGCGAACGGAGATTGTTGTTGTCGAGCATTGATGGATTTTATGATATTGATTTGAGCTATATTCCAGAAACAATTTGGAAAAATGAAGTAATGATTTCTGCTGTTAAAACGGACTCCGACTCATTGATATATTCAGTAGGGG
>CAZYEO010000124.1:0-1079 GCA_964646495.1 uncultured Muribaculaceae bacterium | reverse complement strand
GTAGGGGCAAAGGTCGATTCAAAGAATAGAATTGAAATACCCTATGATAAAAATTCGCTTATTTTTGAATTTGTAATGCCCGAATATAGAAATGAGAAGATAAGATATAGCCATATTTTAGAGAAATATGATTCTGAATGGAGTCAATATTCCGAACTTACGTTAAAAGGATATACTAAACTAAAAGCAGGCGATTATGTATTTAGAGTCAAGGCTTTCAACCCAATCGAAAATCGCATATCTGAAACATCGTTTGCATTTACAATTTTGCCACCTTGGTATAATAGTAAATTAGCTATTTTCATATATTTTATTTTAATATTGATTATAACAATACTTGGAGTTAAGATGCTATTCAGATGGAAAAATGCCACTGCCCTTAAAGTGAAAAAAGAGAAAGAATTGCAAATGAGTGAATTGATGCGAAATGCACAAGAAACGCATTTGAAAAAGGAACAAGAGATCACTGCTCTAAAAAACAAGCAACTTGAATATGAAATGATGGCAAAATCCAACGAGCTATCGGGCACTACAATGAATGTGATTCGGAAAAATGAATTATTGGCAGATTTGACCAATCAAGTTGATAAAATTATAGGATCGATAGAAGATGGAAATTCATCGACTGCAACTCTAAAATATCTTGTCAAAATTCGTAAACAGATAAAAGAAAACATAGATCATGACAATGACTGGGATAAGTTTGCCAACAATTTTGATATAGTTTATGATAATTTTATCAAAAGATTGAAAGATCAATATCCTATGCTTGCCCATGCAGATTTGAGGTTATGCGCATATCTGAAAATGGGATTAAGCTCAAAAGAAATTGCGCCTCTTCTTAATATCTCTATTAGAAGTGTCGAAACGGTAAGATACCGATTAAGAAAGAAAATGGGGATAGATCATACTGTAAATCTGAGCGATTACATGCAATCGTATTAATCCTATTTTTACTGCTTGAAGCAAAAAGTATGGACAATCTCGACAGACTGCCCATACTTCACAAAATCAACTATATAACAAAACTATAATTTGTTTATTTTCTTAGCTATTAGCTTATTGTTCACTACATATAC
>CAZYEO010000123.1:0-6846 GCA_964646495.1 uncultured Muribaculaceae bacterium | reverse complement strand
TAAAAATAAATAACTTATATAATTAATAGTGCAAAAAAAGATATGCGACATTAGTTTATTAATAATAATATAGTTACTACGTTCTTGTGGTTCGTATGAATATACGTTTAATTGCGGTATCTTTTTTAGAATGTTATTTTTAGATACAAAAATAATAGTTTCAGATAAATATATAAGCAAGTGGTGATGATATTTTTGTAAAATAAATAAAATACATTCAATCATGAAAAATTATCCCAAAATAGGTATTCGTCCTACCATAGATGGACGTCGTGGTGGAGTAAGAGAATCTCTCGAAACACAAACTATGCAGATGGCAAAAAGTGCTGCTAAAATTATTTCAGAAAACTTATGTTATAACGATGGTAGCCCGGTTCAATGCGTAATTTCTAATACTACTATTGGCGGTGGTGCCGAGGCAGCTCTGTGTGCCGAGCAATTTGCCAAAGAGAATGTGGTTGCAACAATCACAGTAACTCCATGTTGGTGTTATGGATCGGAGACCTTTGACATGGATCCCAATACAATAAAGGCTGTGTGGGGATTTAATGGGACAGAGCGTCCGGGGGCTGTTTATTTAGCTGCCGTATTAGCTGCTCATGCACAAAAAGGATTGCCGGCTTTTTCGATCTACGGTCATAATGTTCAGGATGCCAATGACAGGGCTATCGCTCCCGATGTCGCTGAGAAGTTGATTAAATTTGCACGTTGTGCAATTGCTGTGGGGCAGATGCGCAACAAAGCATATGTGAATCTTGGAAGTATATCTATGGGTATAGCAGGCTCGTTTTGCGATGCTAACATCTTACAAAAATATTTTGGACTTAGAGCCGAATGGGTGGATATGACCGAGATATTACGAAGGATAGCTTTAGAAATATACGACCATAAAGAATATGATAAAGCCTATGATTGGATTAAAAAAAATTGTAAAGAGGGCAAAGATATAAATTTAGGAAAATCACTTCCTGAGATAATTACCAAATCAAAAATAGTTGCTGCCGACAAAGATTGGGAATTTATTACAAAATTTACGCTTATAGTAAAAGATATAATGTATGGAAATCCTGAGCTTGCTGAGATGGGTTGGCATGAAGAGGCTCTTGGCAGGAATGCTATCGTAGGTGGTTTTCAGGGGCAGAGGATGTGGACTGATTGGCTTCCAAATGGTGACTTTACAGAATCGTTAATGGCTTCTTCATTTGACTGGAACGGAAAAAAAGCACCATTCGCTCTTGCTACCGAAAATGATACCTGCAATGGGATTGCCATGCTCCTATCTACATTAGTTACTAACACGGCTCCCTGTTTTCACGATGTGCGCACATATTGGAGTCCAGAAGCTGTAGAACGCGTTACAGGACATAAACTATCAGGAGTTGCAGAAAATGGCATTATCCACTTAATTAATTCGGGCGCGACTGCAATGGACTGTACAGGTGCTTCGATAGATGAAATGGGGCATAACGTGATGAAAGAATGGTGGAAAATGACAGATGACGATATACATAATTGCCTCAAATCCACAGATTGGTGTAGAGCAAATTATGAATATTTCAGAGGTGGTGGATTTTCCTCGCATTTCAAAACACAAGCTGAAATGCCAGTAACATTGGTGCGATTTAATATAGTTGACGGCGTAGGTCCTACTTTGCAAGTAGCAGAAGGACACACATGCCTATTGCCTGATGAAATTCATACGGTATTGGATAAACGCACCGATCCCACATGGCCTACAACATGGTTCGCACCACGACTTACCAACAGCGGTGCTTTTAAAGATGTATATGGAGTGATGGCAAATTGGGGTGCAAATCATGGCGTTACCGTATATGGACATATCGGAGCAGAGCTAATCACGTTGGCATCAATGCTTCGAATCCCGGTTACTCTACATAATATAGAATCAGAAAATATTTATCGCCCTCATTCTTGGGGTGCATTTGGAACTAATGACACAGAAGCTGCCGACTTTAGTGCATGTAAATACTACGGACCAATTTATAAATAAAAGATACAACAATGAATAGATTTATATTAAATGAAACCTCATATTTTGGACCCGGAAGTAGGGACGTACTACCTCAAGAAATAAAAAAATTAGGTTTGAATAAGGCTTTTATCACTACCGATAAAGATTTAATACAATTTGGGGTCGCAAATAAAATTACATCCATTTTAGAAGAGGCAAATATACCGTTTGAAATATTTAGCGAAATTAAGCCCAATCCTACGGTTGCAAATGTGCTTAATGGAGTTGAAGCTTTCAAGAAATCAGGCGCAGATTTAATTATCACAGTAGGTGGAGGGTCGAGCATGGACACGGCTAAAGCAATAGGGATAATTTCCAATAATCCAGAATTTAGTGATGTTGTATCCCTTGAAGGCACTGCAAATACCACTAAAAAATCTATCCCTATCATTGCAATTCCCACTACAGCCGGCACGGCATCGGAGGTGACAATCAATTATGTGATAACCGACGAAACCAACAAGAAGAAAATGGTTTGTATAGATCCTAACTCTATCCCGGTAGTTGCGATAATCGATGCAGAATTAATGTATACACTCCCCAAAGGTCTCACAGCAGCCACAGGACTTGATGCTTTGACTCATGCAATTGAAGGACTTATAACCAAAGGTGCATGGGAAATGAGTGATATGTTTGAGCTTAAAGCCATAGAAATGATTACTAAACATATTGAAACTGCCGTCAATGAGCCATCTAACGTAGAAGCCAGAAATGGTATGGCAGTGGCTCAATATATCGCAGGAATGGCATTCTCAAATGTGGGATTGGGATTAGTACATGGGATGGCTCATCCGTTAGGAGCTATATTTGATGTTCCTCATGGGGTGGCAAACGCATTACTATTGCCTACTATAATGGAGTTTAATGCATCTGCAGCACTCGATAAATACACCGATATAGCAAAAGCCATGAATGTGGAAGTAGCAGGACTTTCAAAAGAAGAAATTGCACATAAAGTGTGTAATGAAGTGAAAGAACTCACGAAACGTGTAAACATACCTCAGCACCTATCGGAATTGGGGATTAAGGAAGATGATTTGCAAATATTGGCAGAATCAGCCTACAATGATGTTTGCACCCCAGGTAACCCTAAGGAAGTTTCGATGGAAATAATTCTCGACTTATACAGAAAAGCTTTATAAAATTAATAAGAATCGGTAATATAAACTCTCAGCCAACAATAAAATCGTTATGATTAATAATAGTAAAATAGAAGAATTTATAGCTCAAGCCCATCGTTTTGGAGCAGAGAAATTAATGCTATGTAGCAGTGGTAATCTTTCATGGAAGGTAGGAGATAAAATATTGGTATCCGGAACCGGTTCATGGGTTCCCACTCTCAAAAAAGAAAATGTATCAATATGCAATCTCCAATCGGGGAAGCCTATAAATGACATACGACCATCAATGGAGAGCACTTTCCATATCGGAATTATGAAAGAAAGAGAAGATGTGAATGTAGTATTGCACTTCCAATCGGAATATGCCACAACTGTTGCTTGCATGGAAAATATGCCTGTAGACTTTAATGTGACTGCCGAAATACCATGTCACATAGGTAGTGAAATACCCATAATACCATATTTTCGCCCAGGCTCACCAGAACTTGCAAAAGCCGTGATTGAACAAATGAAAGATCATAATTTTGTGATATTGTCTAAACACGGACAAGTCGTATGTGGGAAAAATTTTGAAGAGGTATATGAAAGAGCAATGTTTTTTGAAATGGCTTGCAAAATAATAGTACATAGCAATTGTAAGTACAAAACATTAAATGATGCTGAAATTAAAGACTTGGAAAAATATGTCACAGGAAAAAAGTCGTAGCTCCACATATCTTGCTGCCGATTTCGGAGCCGGAAGCGGACGCATAATAGCCGGAGTTATCGAAAATAAACATCTCACCATAACAGAAATTCATCGTTTCAAAAACACTCAAATAAAGTTGGGAAATATAATTTATTGGGATTTCCCCTCTTTATTTGGAAACCTAATAGAGGGGTTAAAAAAGGCAACAACTCAATTCGGTAATATTAAAAGTGTAGCCATCGATACGTGGGGTGTTGATTTCGGCTTGATTGATGCTAAAGGCCACCTGCTATCTCTTCCGGTTTCATATCGTGATTCTCGAACGGAGGGATTAAAGGATGAGCTGTTGAGGATGATTAATGAAAAAGAGCATTACAATAATATAGGGATTCAGCCGATGGATATTAATACTGTTAATCAACTCTTGAGTATAAAAGATGACGGTATGCTTAAAATTGCTGATAAATTATTATTTATGCCCGACCTCATAGGGTATTTTCTAACAGGAAAAATTTCCAATGAATATTCTATTGCATCTACTTCCGAATTGTTGAATGTAAAAACTAAGAAGTGGGATTATGATTTAATTGATAATTTAGGTATTCCTAAGCATATTTTTGCCGATATTGTTTTTCCTGGGAGTGTACTTGGGGCTATAAAAAGTGAGATAGCTGATGAAATAGGAGCTAAACAACAAATAAATGTGATCTCCGCTTGCTCTCATGATACAGCAAGTGCTGTGGCGGCAATTCCATTCAAAGAAAAAGGGAACGCCTTCCTAAGCTCCGGAACATGGTCATTGCTCGGAACGCTCATAGATACTCCAATAGTCGCTGATGAAGCAAGAGTTGCGGGATTTAGCAATGAAGGTGGAGATGATGGCAAAATATGCTTTCTCCAGAATATTACAGGTTTGTGGATTATACAATGCCTTATAAAAGAATATGAAAGCAGAAACGAATGGTTTGGTTTTGACAGAATGTATGTAGATGCTTCGGCATCAACTATTGCAACAATTATCGACATTGATAATCCCATATTTTCCAAGCCGGGAAACATGGTCGATAATATTATAAATTATTGTAAAGACAATAATTTGGAGATACCTTTGTCGCAAGGAGATATAGTAAGGTGTGTATTACAATCACTTGCACAAAGATATAAATCTGGAATTATAAATCTTGAAAAAATAATAGATCATGAGATAAAAGCCATTACAATTATTGGTGGCGGATCTAAAAACAAACTGTTGAATCAATTAACCGCAGATGCTACAGGTAAAATAGTGATTGTAGGACTGCCGGAAGCTACTGCAATAGGAAATATATTAATTCAGGCAAAGGCCGATAAAACAATAAATTCCGAAAAAGAATCCGATGAAATTATTAAAAACAGTTTTGATATAGAATACTATTATCCTAATCATTAAATCTAAATGGAAAAGAAAAACTCAACCTTTATATATAAAGGAGTTAACTATCTACTACCTTTTATAATTATTACTGCATGCTTCGCTCTGTGGGGGTTTGCTAATGATATTACTAACCCGATGGTAAAGGCTTTCTCTAAAATTTTTAGAATGAGTGTTGCCGATGGTACTCTGATACAAGTTGCGTTCTATGGGGGCTATTTTGCAATGGCTTTCCCAGCTGCTATTTTTATATCTAAATATACCTATAAATCGGGGGTAATCGTTGGATTGATGCTATATGCTTTGGGCGCACTCTTGTTTTTCCCGGCATTCATTATAGGTGAATATTTCGCATTTCTAATAGCTTATTTTATATTGACATGTGGGCTGTCGTTTCTCGAAACAAGCTGTAATCCATATATTTTAAGCATGGGAAGTCCGGAAACTGCTACTCGAAGATTAAATTTCGCGCAAGCCTTCAATCCTATTGGCTCACTCGCAGGGATGTATGTTGCCATGACATTCATTCAGGCTAAACTAAATCCACTAAGCACCGAAGAGCGTTCTTTGCTTCCGAATGCAGAATTTGATATAATCAAGAATTCAGATTTATTTGTATTGGTTAAGCCTTATCTTTTTATTGGCATTGTGATAATCGTGATGTTGCTGATTATACTATTTGCAAAGCTCCCCAAGCAGAATGAGAAAAACGAAAATGGGTCTTCTTTGAAATCGATACTTAGAATCTTCAAGATAAAGAAATATCGCGAGGGTGTAATAGCTCAATTTTTCTATGTTGGAGCGCAGATTATGTGTTGGACATTTATTATTCAATACGGTACATCAATATTTATCCATGAAGGGATGAGTGAGCAAGAAGCTGAAGTATTAAGCCAGAAATTGAATATTATAGCAATGATCATTTTCTGCGTGAGTCGTTTTATATGTACATATATGCTTAAATATATAAAACCAGGCCTATTATTAATGGTTTTATCTTTAGCTGCAATAATCCTTATGGGTTTTGTTATTGGGCTTAACAATTCATATGGAGTGTATTCATTAGTAGCAGTGTCTGCATGCATGTCGTTGATGTTTCCTACCATATATGGAATTGCATTAAATGGGATGGGCGAAGATGCCAAATTTGGTGCAGCAGGCTTAATAATGGCTATTTTGGGTGGCTCGATTCTTCCACCTCTTCAAGCAAATATAATAGATATGCAAGAGGTATTAAATATGCCTGCTGTGAATGTTTCTTTCATAATTCCATTGATGTGTTTCGTATTTATTGCTATTTTCGGGAAACGTTCCCTTTCATACAAATAGCGCAAGGCTATAGAGTGGGGGTTCTATATCTGCATCGATAATTCTAAAAGAATAAATATGTCTGATTTCTGCAAATGAAATCAGACATATTTATTCTTTTTTCTGAATGGTTATGGTGTTCATTTTGCTGTGAACAGTGCATATTTGGCAAAATAGGTTTCAGCCAAATATCCTCACGCTGTATAGTGCGTAAATATTAAAAAAAGGGCATCTACTTAGAATTTAATTCTTCTTATAATATATAAGAAATAGCCCAATATAAATC
>CAZYEO010000122.1:0-6917 GCA_964646495.1 uncultured Muribaculaceae bacterium | reverse complement strand
GTTCAATAATAAAATTCAATATAGATTATAAGTATGGCTCGTATTAATCTCAAAGGAATGGGAGTAGCTTTAATTACACCATTTCACAAAGATAAAACAATAGATTATGATGCCTTGGCTAAATTACTCGAATACCAAATTCATAGTGGTATTGATTATTTAGTAGCTCTGGGTACCACAGCCGAGACTGCAACTCTCGACGAAGATGAGAAAGAAAGCCTTCTTAATTTTATTGTTGAACGCGTAAATGGGCGCATACCATTAGTATTAGGACATGGAGGCAACAACACAATGGCACTTGTAAAGTCTCTTAAAAAGAAAGATTTATCTGGCTTCAGCGCTATTTTATCCGTTGTCCCATACTACAACAAACCGTCACAAGAAGGAATCTACGAACATTATAAAGCCATAGCAACAGCATCTCCTTTGCCTGTCATTCTATATAATGTACCCGGTCGCACCGGAGTAAATATGACTCCAAATACAACATTGAAACTTGCTAAGGAATTTGATAATATTGTAGGAGTAAAAGAAGCCTCAGGTAATATATCACAAATGGATGAAATCATAAAGAACAAACCTGATGATTTCATGGTAATTTCAGGTGATGACGGTATAACATTCCCACTGATTGGACTTGGCGCTGTAGGTGTAATATCTGTTATTGGCAATGCCTTTCCACGTGAGTTTAGCCGCATGGTGCGCCTTGCTCTTGAAGGAGACTACTCAAATGCATTAGTAATACACCATAAATTTACAGAACTATTCAGTCTATTATTTGTGGATGGCAATCCTGCGGGGGTAAAGTGCTTATTAAACGCTATGGGATATATTGAAAATGAACTAAGATTGCCATTAGTACCCACACGTATAACCACATACGAAAAAATACGTGATGTACTAAAGAATTTATATTAATTCTACTCTCAAGAATTTGTAAATTCAACAAAAATCATTACCTTTGCAAAGATTTTGGTAGAAATACCAATTCAACAAAATAATGATGGTCTGGTAGCTCAGCTGGATAGAGCAACAGCCTTCTAAGCTGTGGGTCATGCGTTCGAATCGCATCCGGATCACGAAAGAAACCAATCATTATCAAGCACTTAGCATAATTGCTGAGTGCTTTTTGTTTCCCAAAAATTGACGATTAAATAAAAAAATGGATCAGTAGAAAATCAGAGGGTATGTCATAAGGTTTGCAATACGAAATAGGGAAATTTTATAATAAGTGGATAAATAGGGGTAATCCGAAAAGTGAGTGGATGAAAATTAAGCACAAAGTTTATATAACCTATACGTAAAGAATTAAATATTCCCCACGCTACATTTTTTGTAACGTGGGGAATATTGTTTTTTATGTCCTATATCGCGCCCATTTATGATTGATATTTATCGACCACTTTGCTTTATTTTATTGCGCAGATATTCGTTAAATTCAGTCTGAGCAAGAAGCAACTCAAGAGGAATGTGCATACGATATTTCCAATAATGACGAGAATTAGCAGGAACGTTTATCTGCTCTTCACGCGGGTCTTCACGTCGCAATCCATCGTGAAGCGACAACCAATCCTGAAGCGGAAGAATTGTAAGCATTGCCGGCGATTCAAGGTGAAGTGTTACAATTCTATCACAAATCCAAGGTTCTGCAAAATATGGTGCTGTTCCTCCTTCATGCAACATATTGTTGTAAAAGTGTTGTGTTTTTTCTCGATCCTCTTCCCACCATAAACGTATTCCCCCCATATCGTGAGTCGATGTTGTGCATACGGATAAATAGGGATAATTATGTGTATCACCAAATTCTTGTTTCGGATCTTTTGGCATACGTTGAATTTCAAGAGATAAAATCTGTTGTGAATTCATCACCGATGAAACACAATCAGGAATCATTCCCAAATCTTCTCCACATACGAGCATGTCGGTAGAATTAATAAGTGGCGGGAGTTTTCTCATTGCTTTTCCATACCAAAAATCATTGTGGCGATGATAAAAGAAATCATTATATAACCTATCATAACACCAACGTTCATAATCGTTAAGTGAGCGATATATATATGTGAACTGTGCTGAGATTCTCGGATGATATGTATTTTTATTTGTAGGATCTTCAATAAACAATACTTGGTCTATGAGTCCCAATAATGCTTCTTTAATTTTGTTATTTTTATCATCTGAAGGAAGATTAGAGAAATAATCTACTACTTTTTTCTGATTATCCACAAAATCTTTTAGCCCATATCTGCCATATCCTTTATCGTTAAGGTATAGTTTTTTAGCCTCATCAGTATATTCACCAAAGAAGTCATGAATAAAATAATCCATTATGAATGGAGTGGTTTGCAAGTCTTTATTAATCCAAAAATCATAATTATATCTTAATTCATCTTCACTATATGGCATTGCAGGATTAAACGTACCGAGCAATCCATGCACGGCAGTCATCGGGATTTGCCAAATTCTGAAAAATCCAAGTATATGATCGATGCGATATGCATCAAAATATTCTGCCATTTTTTTAAACCTTGCTTTCCACCACGCATAATCATCCTTACTCATTTCATCCCAATTATACGTAGGGAAACCCCAATTTTGACCTAGAATAGAAAAATCATCCGGTGGTGCCCCTGCTTGACAGTCCATATTGAAAAGTTTAGGATTTACCCAAGCATCTGCACTTGTGCGGCTTATACCAATTGGAATATCCCCTTTAAGTACGACTCTCTTTTTATGAGCATAATTGCGGACTTCACGCAATTGCTTATCAAGGTAATATTGAATGAAATAAATAAAATTAATCTCATCTGAATTTTTATCGCATATTTTTTTAATTTTTGCAGGGCTATAATCAGCATATTCACCCCATTGGGTAAAATCGGGAGTCTGATATTCATCTCTCATTACACAAAAAGCAGCATAAGGAGTGAGCCAAGAGCTATTATCATCTACAAATTTTTTTAATTCGTCAGTATTAACAACTTCTTGCCCTATTTCGGCATATAATTCGCGGAGATATTGATTTTTTGCATTATTCACTCGTTCATAATCAATATCTTGCAATGTATTTAATTCCTTTGCTAAATCATCAAAATATTGTTGTCTTGTTTCATCCGATAATTTACCTATTGCATTTACTCGTAAGAACATTGGATGAAGCGCAAAGGTAGAATTAGCATTGTATGGGTATGAGTCTGTCCATGTATGCGTCATGGTAGTGTCATTGATAGGAAGTATCTGTACGAAATTTTGTCCCGTCTCCACAGCCCAATCAATCATTTTATATAAGTCATAGAAATCTCCTACACCGGAATCATCCTCGGAACGTAGTGAGAATACAGGAATAGCAACTCCGGCTCCTTTCCAATGCTTTGCATTTGTATTTATCACTAACCCAGATAGGATATTAACTTGCGTTTTTCCTATGACGTCCTTATTGTTATATATTCTATTATCGCAAGATTCCCATGCTACGACTTTATTTGTCTCTTTTTTTAATATTACAAACTTATATTCAAATGGAACATCTGATTTATTTAATGTTATACATGCATCCCACTGAGGAAAATTTGCATCATTCATGGGTATGGCTTTATCAATATCCCATTTCCCAAGAACATCATTTGAGCCGGAAATAGCGACATATTCATCAGGAGCCACCATTGGTGCAGATACTTTAATGATAAGATTTCCCCCTTTATATTGAATGGGAGCATTTTTTGGCTCCCTAAGAGATACGCCTTGTGTAAATGCTGAAGAATAATAATGCTTATCAAATGGTTGAGTTTGCCATCTATCAGATATTATAGCCTTTTTAATTTCAGATGGGAGTGAAAGGCTGCGAGGACTTCCCCATTCACGTTTCACACTTCCATCTACATTCTTTACAATGTATCTGTATGACAGTGGACTATTTGATTTAGAAATATTTACGCTACAACTCCATGAATCATTTCCACATAGGTCCATTTTAATTGCTGCATCTTCTTTTTCATTTCCCAACTCCTTAGTATTGCCGACAATATAAAGGGATTCACCCCAATTGGTGTGATAATTGATGCTGAAAGTCAGTTCCATAAACGGTTAATTAAAGTTTGGATATTAGTTTATTTTGAGATATCAATAGGTTTTTAAAAATACTGGCTCTAAATTACGAATAAATCCACAAATAAAAAGGAACTGTGAGATAAAATTTTCTCATCAGTTCCTTTTTATTAATTATAGACCACTATTTCCTATCCGCACTTGGAAGTACCACATGAGGTACATATCAAACAACCTTCTTGATATATCAAGGTTTCTTGTCCGCAATTGGGACATGTTTGTCCTTTAGCACTTGTACCGTTAGGAAGATATTTTTTAAGAGCGCGTTCAACACCCATTTTCCATGTGTTTATAGATTGATTATCAAGCTCCAATCCACCCACTAATTTCAAGACTTGATCTATTGGCATTCCATAGCGCAATACACCTGAAATCAATTTAGCATAGTTCCAAAATTCCGGATTGAATTTGTCTGATAATCCTTCAATAGTAGTTTTATAGCCACGCTTATTTATAAATTGGAAATCGTAACGCTTAGCTCCATTTTCATCTATACGCTTGATAATCTTCCCCTTATTCACAGACTTAGGGCAAAAGATTCCTTCATCATCATCTGCAAGTCCAGTAAAAATCTCATACGGACGCCCCCCTATAAGACCTACAAATGCAATCCATTTTTCCTTATTGTTCTGGAATCTTACTACGTCAGCCTCAAGTTCTATCGGTCGTTTTGTTACATGTTCTTCAGGATGAGCCAATATAGCTGGAGTCTCTTTTTTTGCTGATACTAATACACCCGACCTCGATCCATCACGATATACAGTACACCCTTTACATCCACATTTCCATGCTTGGACATATAGGTCATTAACCAATTCCTCAGATACATCTGAAGGTAGATTTATTGTAACACTGATCGAATGATCTACCCATTTCTGCACCCTACCCTGCATTTTGACCTTCTCCATCCAATCCACATCATTTGAAGTCGCCTTATAATATGGTGATTTGGCAACAATTTCATCCAATTCTTCTTGTGAATAATTAACTTTATGATCTATGCCGTTAATTTCCATCCATGTGATAAACTTATGATGATATACTATGTATTCTTCAAAAGCATCACCAGAATCATCAACAAAATCTATTCTGGAGTCAGCATCATTTGGATTCACTTTGCGACGACGTTTATACACAGGCAAGAACACCGGTTCTATTCCGGAAGTAGTCTGCGTCATCAAACTCGTGGTTCCTGTCGGAGCAATTGTGAGGCATGCAATATTTCTACGTCCAAATTTTACCATCTCCTCATACAATCCGGGGTCAGCTTCCTTCAATCTATTGATAAAAGGATTATTCAATTCACGATTAGCATCATATATTTCAAATGCACCTCTCTCTTTTGCCATTTGTACAGATGATCCATAGGCTGCAACTGCAAGAGTTTTATGCACTAATTCCGAGAAATCTGTTGCTTTTGGGGTACCGTAGCTAAGCCCAAGTGCAGCAATCATATCCCCTTCGGCAGTTGTGCCAACTCCTGTACGTCGTCCTTTCAATGTTTTAGACCTAATTTTTTCCCATAAATGAAGTTCGGTTTGTTTCACTTCATTAGTTTCAGGATCATTCTTTATTTTATTAATTATTTTATCTATTTTCTCCATTTCAAGATCGATAATATCATCCATCAATCTTTGAGCAAATGATATATGTTTCTTGAATAAATCAAAATCAAATTCTGCTTCTTTTGTAAACGGATTTTTCACATAAGAATATAGATTGACAGCTATCAAACGACAGCTATCATAGGGACATAATGGAATTTCGCCACACGGATTGGTCGAAATAGTTTTAAATCCAAGATCAGCATAGCAATCCGGCACTGATTCTTTTATGATTGTATCCCAGAATAATACACCGGGTTCAGCACTTTTCCATGCATTATGAACGATTTTCTTCCATAATGAAGATGCATCAATCTCTTTTTCAACTTTAGCATCTCCTTCAATAGGATATTTCTGTGTATATTTTTTATAGCTTACAGCAGCATTCATAAAATCATCATCCAGACGCACAGATACATTTGCCCCGGTTACCTTTCCCTCGGTCATCTTAGCATCAATAAATGCTTCAGAATCTGGATGTTTAATACTTACTGAAAGCATTAACGCACCTCTTCGTCCATCTTGAGCTACTTCTCTGGTGGAATTTGAATATCGTTCCATAAACGGGACTAAACCAGTAGATGTGAGTGCTGAATTTTTCACGGGTGATCCTTTTGGACGTACATGCGAAAGATCATGCCCTACTCCGCCTCTACGCTTCATTAGCTGCACCTGTTCTTCATCTATTTTTATAATACCGCCATAAGAATCGGGAGAACCGTCCACACCTATTACAAAGCAATTAGATAGTGACCCCACTTGGTAATTATTCCCTATTCCCGACATTGGGCTTCCTTGTGGCACAATATATTTAAAATCACGAATAAGCTCAAATATTTCATTTTCACTTAATGGATTGGGATAATTTTTTTCTATTCTAGCCAACTCCGATGCAATTCTATGATGCATATCATCCGGCGTTACTTCAAATATATTCCCAAAAGAATCTTTCAATGCATATTTGCTTGCCCACACTCGTGCAGCAAGCTCATCACCCTTAAAATATTTTAGTGAAGCTTGAAAGGCTTCATCATAAGTGTATATCTTCTTTTCCACAGTAATATTATTGTTTTTATAATTAATTTTTTTACTTTGAAATATGTATGAAATGGATCGAAAAAATAAGATATGCAAATTTTCAAATAAAAATTAACTTGACCAAACTTTATCTTGAAAAAACATCTGATTGTTAATAAGTTTTCCAAAACAAAT
>CAZYEO010000121.1:0-6926 GCA_964646495.1 uncultured Muribaculaceae bacterium | reverse complement strand
CCTTATTTTCCCATTCCTGATATCCTTTTATTAAAGGATAAAGATAATAATCTTGACGAAAAGGAGAGAGAAGAGATGCTTTTCAGACTTTCATTGGCATGCCCCGACCGAAATGCCCTGTATATGCTTCTCGGGGAGAAAGATGCCATTCATCTCAAATCCTTCTATCCACCCGAAGTTCCCGTACAACACGACACATATTCTACAATTGATACTTTCCTCGATCACTTCGGCAATTCCGATTCCAAGGAAATAGACATCCTTAATAATCTTATTTTTAATCCCGCTCCGGATTATGCTGAAATATTGACCTCGGATGATTCTGTTGATGCAAATGATGTTCAATATCCCAAAACTGAAAATGATATTTTAATCGATAATTTCATATCAAAAAGCAACGATACAAGCGCTGCACTAAATTTGGAACAGGAAGCTACCGATTCTATTAAAGAGTCCGAAATAGTGGATTTGAGCCATGATAATGAAATGGAGGGATCATCTTTGAGCGAAAGTCTTGCCAAGATTTACATAAAACAACGTAAATATAGTAAAGCATTAGACATCCTCACCAATCTTGACCCCGAAACCATCGAAAAAAATATTTATATTGCCGATCAGATACGTTTTTTGAAAAAACTGATACTCATCAAATCCTCCGAAAAGTAGAGCAAGCAGAATATCTCTATTTTAGGTTTAAGATTTCACCCTCATTCACAATATCCTTTTTAGACAGCTTGTTTAATTGTCGGAGTTTTTTTAGCTTTATTCCATATTTTTGCGAGATTTGCTGCAGTGATTCTCCGGCAATAACGGTGTGTGTAACAGCACTTCCGGGAGATTCATTTTGCTTTTCTTCCAGATACACCATAGACCCAATAATTGGATATATATCATCATTGGTAAGATCATTGAGCGATAAAAGCTTACTTTGTTTCATACCAAACTCCTTGGCAATCCCGGCATAAGTGTCACCCTCATGTGCTATGATATAATGCAAACCCCATTTGCGCTTAATCTTGTGACTCATCGTCACCTCATCAAGAATAGCAATATCAATATCATGTTCAAGTGTTTCATCGCCAAGCAGTTCTTTGCGCGAAGCCACTATTTCTTGCCCCGAATCGTATTGAAACAACTCATAACGATCTATAATACTGATTAGCTTCTGCGGATAACGCGGATCGGTAGCATATCCACATTTGCTTAACCCATTCGCCCAACCTCGGTAGTCAGTAATTTCAAGTGAAAAAAGGGGTGAATAACGCGACCTTTTCAAGAATCGTGCATGATCTTCATAGGAGGAATCAGCCGAGGCATATTTACGGAAACATTCCTGAGCTTTATCGTCATCGTGATAAATCCCATCCCCCGTCCAACTCTTGTGGCATTTGATGCCAAAATGATTATTTCCCTCTGTGGCAAGACGGCTTGCTCCGGCTCCCGATTCGAGTAGCCCTTGTGCCAATGTTATACTTGCAGGTATTCCATATTCTTGTTGATGCAGTATCGCCACATCTTTGTACTTCTCAATATAAAGCAAATAACTTGATGACAGAGCCTCATTTTGCGCATAAAGATCACAAAACAAGAATAAAATCATAATTATGAACCAACTTTTATGGCTACATAGAAAATTATCAATATATTTGCGTAAATACGATAAAATCATGAAAGAAAAATTAATCAGCACAAAGATAATCGTTTGTGACTATAATGAACTAAGTGCAGAGGATAAAAAATTGATCGACCTCGCAAAAGAGGCAACGCAACGATCCTATGCACCATATAGTAAGTTTCATGTAGGGGCAGCACTATTGCTGTCGAACGGTGAAATCGTAGAGGGGAGCAATCAAGAAAATGCAGCATTTCCATCATCTTTATGCGCTGAACGCACTGCTATCTACTATGCACATGCCAAATATCCGGGAGCAAAGGTTGAAACAATCGCCATTGCAGCATTTCAAAACGGTGATTTTATCTCATCGCCCATTTCTCCCTGTGGAGCCTGTCGCCAATCGATAATGGAATACGAGAAACTTGCCGAAAAGCCGATTAAAATACTCCTTTACGGCAAAGACGAAATTTACAAAATAAGCGGAATAAAAGCCCTTCTACCGCTACAATTTGAGGATTTCTAAAGGTAATAAAATCACCCCCATAAAATTATTAAATCTGAGAGAAATACCAAAAGGAAACCACGGTTTCACTTTGTTATTTCTCTCATTTGCACTATATTTTCATAATATCGGCGGCACTCGGAAATCTGAAGATTAAAACCACGGTTTTAATCTTTGTTATTTCTCTCATTTGCACTATATTTTCATAATATCGGCGGCACTCGGAAATCTGAAGATTAAAACCACGGTTTTAATCTTTGTTATTTCTCTCATTTGCACTATATTTGCACTCTAATAAAAAGATACTTTACACAATGGATAAGAAATTTGCTCGCACTCTGGTTACCACGGCTTTACCATATGCCAACGGACCGGTTCACATAGGACACCTTGCCGGTGTTTACATCCCTGCCGACATATATACACGTTATTTACGCCTTAAAGATGAAGATGTGGTGATGATAGGTGGTAGCGATGAACATGGTGTGCCGATTACCATAAAAGCAAAAGCAGAGGGTATAACCCCTCAAGATGTTGTGGATCGCTATCACGGCATTATAAAAAAATCATTTGAAGATCTTGGAATTTCATTTGATATATATTCGCGCACAACTTCTGATATACATAAAAAAACTGCCAGCGATTTCTTTAAGAAACTATATGACAAGGGGGAGTTTGTGGAGAAAACATCCATGCAATTATATGACGAGGATGCACATCAATTCCTTGCAGATCGCTATGTAGTAGGCACTTGTCCTCATTGCAAAAATGAACGTGCCTATGGCGACCAATGTGAAGCATGTGGGACTTCGCTCAATGCTACAGATCTCATAAACCCTCATTCAGCTATTACAGGAAATGTGCCGGTATTGAAAGAAACCAAGCATTGGTATCTTCCGTTAGACAAATGGGAGCCCAAACTTCGCGAATGGATTCTCGAAGGTCACAAAGAGTGGAAACCAAACGTGTATGGACAGTGTAAATCGTGGCTCGACATGGGACTTCAACCACGCGCAGTGAGTCGTGATTTGGATTGGGGCGTACCTGTTCCTGTTGAAGGTGCCGAGGGAAAAGTGTTATATGTATGGTTTGACGCTCCTATCGGATATATTTCCAATACTATAGAGCTCCTGCCCGACACATGGGAAGATTATTGGAAAAAAGATGATACTCGTATCATTAATTTCATAGGAAAAGATAATATCGTATTTCATTGCATCGTGTTCCCGGCAATGATGATGGCTGATGGATCATATCAACTTCCTGAAAATGTGCCAGCCAACGAATTTTTGAATCTTGAAGGTGATAAAATATCGACCTCACGCAATTGGGCTGTATGGTTGCACGAATATCTCGAAGAATTTCCGGGCAAACAGGATGTGTTGCGCTATGTACTCACTGCCAACGCTCCCGAAACTAAAGATAATGACTTCACATGGCGCGATTTTCAAGCTCGCAACAACAATGAGCTTGTAGCTATTCTGGGTAATTTCGTAAATCGTGCGTTAGTGCTAACTCATAAATATTTCGATGGCACTGTACCGGCTCGAGGAGAGCTTACACAATACGACCTCGATACTATAAAGGAATTTGAAGAAGTAAAAGCAGTATTAGAAAAAAATATCGAGAATTTCAGGTTCCGCGATGCACTAAAGGAAGCAATGAATCTTGCTCGCATAGGCAATAAGTATCTTGCCGACACCGAACCGTGGAAACTATCAAAAACCGATATGCCACGCGTGGAAACTGTGATGAACATGGCTCTTCAGATCGCAGGCAATCTTGCTATCGCATTTGAACCGTTCCTACCATTCTCAGCAGGAAAGCTACGCAAAATGCTCAATATGCCATATTTCGTAGATTGGGAACAGTTAGGCTCTATCGACATCATTGCTGCCGGTGCTACAATAAAGGCTCCTGAGCTACTATTTGAAAAGATTGAAGACAGTGTAGTGGAAGCGCAAATTCAGAAACTACAACGCACTAAAGAGGACAATACAATAAAAAATTTCAAACCCGCTGATATAGCTCCTAATATCCCTTTCGATGACTTCATGAAAATGGATATTCGTGTGGGTAAAGTTCTTGAATGTACCAAAGTGCCTAAAGCTGACAAGCTACTTCAATTTCGTATCGACGACGGAATTGGAGGACGCACAATAGTGTCAGGCATAGCAAAATATTATGCACCTGAAGATCTTATTGGAAAAGATATTTGCTTTATAGCCAATTTTGAACCACGCAAACTCAAGGGGATAGAATCGCAAGGTATGATACTGAGCGCAGAAAATCCTGATGGATCATTGGTGGTTATCGGTCCTACAGGCGCAGTAGTTCCGGGTGCACAAGTAAAATAAATCTAACAACCTCAACCGAATAACACAAGAATCGCCTCACAATTCATGAAGATTGTGAGGCGATTATATTTTTATCCAATTACCCGTTTTAATCACGCCATAGCGAACACATCTTCTTTTTTATTGCTATTATATTAGCAATTGTAATAGCTCCAATTATCATTATCGCACCGAGAGTAGACCACCAAATCCCCGCTCCTTCGACACCAAATACATCCAACATAGGCAGATATTGCGAGCGCACGATAAGCACCAAAATTTCAGCACCAATCAGCACTCCCACATTCACCCATATTACAAGACGAATATATGGCGCAGCGATTTGTGCCGGCGAATATCCGAGCATCAACAAATCTTGAAGTTTACGCGCATTCTTTTGCAACAATAAAAAGATACTGAGCATAAGCACAAAAAATGATAACAAAGATATAAGCAATCCCACTGCTACAACTATCGATATAATCACAGTAAGAAAATAATTAGCTTTACCGCTATCCTGCTTATCCCCGGCAATTTCATATCCGTTTTTATCCATAAACTTTTTTATATCGGGATCACCGGGATTGTTTACCTCTACCATAAGTCGAGAAGGAGCAAGCTTGGTTGCAGGCGCAAATCTTGAATTGCTCCATTCCATAAATTCTTGTGGTACAATTATAGTGTTCAGCCTATTGCTAAACCCCACGATACGTCCACGATACTCTTCTGTAATTCCGTTACCACTCAAAACAAAAGATATTGGGACTGCCCCTATCATCCCTTCGCTTATTTGTGGCATACCTTGCGCAGCCGCAAAACCGAAATTATAGAGAGCCAAATAATCCTTGGATATTATAACCGGAATTTCAGGTTTTGCGGGATTGAAACCCCATTCATCCGATTTTACATCAATAAATTCAGTAGGGATAGATTCAAAGAAAAATTGCGTATGCAATTCGCGACCTCCCATTCCTACTTTTGCATATATTCCATAATCGGAGGTGGTAAATTCGCCTACCTTGCGCACCCATGGTTGTTTTTTTATATCCTCTATTTTATTAGCATCAAAATCAGCTTTTTCTCCCAATAATGAGCCGAGACCTCCCACCTTCTGTGTGATAATAAGATAATCACGCGATATGAAACTCTCTTCATCATTAAATACAGGGCGTACATCCACATAAAATTGAAGTGCCAATACCACAATTGCAAGTCCTATGAGATTGGCTATGGCAAAACCCGCCATTTGAGCTACACTTACATTAGCTCTCAGGAGTTTATTCATCAGGTTTTTCATAACATCAATTTTTTATCAAAGTTAATATCAATATTATTACCCACAGATGTAGCAATGATTCCGGCTCCTTGTGCAATAGCTTCGGTGAATATGAGTGAAGAAATCAATCGATTATTGCGAATATCAAGATGGCTCACCGGTTCGTCAAGCATAAAGAAATCACATGGCTGGCATAACGTGCGAATTATAGCTACTCGTTGTTGTTGTCCTATTGAAAGGTGACATACTTTAGCATCTATTTTTTCAGGGATTCCGAGTAATTCAAACATTTCTTTTATCTGTACCACACTTTTATGCCGGGTAAGATTATTTTTAAGTTCGACATTTTCAAGAGCTGTCAATTCTGGGAACAAACGTAATTCTTGAGGCAGATAGGCAATGTGTCGTTTTCTTATTTCACACCATTTAGCCATAGATATATTATTAATATCTTTCCCATCGAAATCCATCGTACCCGTATAATCCACACGGTATCCATATATATAACTACATAACGATGACTTTCCTGTACCGCTTTCAGCACTTATAAGATATTTTTTGCCTTTTTCAAATGTGAGATTCTTTTGCCAAACTTCAGATTTTATTCCGGTTTCTAAGTCAGCGAATACTTTTGGCAGGCAATCGGTCAAATTTATTTCTTGCATTGCGTCATAAAAATTATATAGTGTAAAGATACACTAAGCAAAAGCAACTGCAAAACGAAAATATAATTTTCATGTTTTGCAGTTGCACCACATTGATAACCCTTTTACTATATTTTATTCCCATTTATATTCTCAGTCTTTAATAATACCATTATCCAATATATTAATCCGCTGCCGAATATTATCCACATAGCTTTTGTGCTCCAGGATGGTAGATGTGCATCAATCAAACAATTTAATATCAATATCACAAACCATATAAATCCTAAGAATACAAACATCCTCATCTCATTTTTTGTAAGTTGGGGGACATCCTCATTCTTAACACAGATTTTTATATTCCAACCAATCTTTATCAATAGGGTTATTACTCCTATTCCAAAGTAAATAAAAAGATATTCACTGCTATTAATACCGAGAACCAACATCCACCCTATAATATAGGATAAAATAGCCGACATTCTGTTTCGAGCCAATAGCATAATAAATATTTTAATTATATATCTAATGTCCCTTCCGGAATAAACCGATT
>CAZYEO010000120.1:0-6935 GCA_964646495.1 uncultured Muribaculaceae bacterium | reverse complement strand
TAATCAGGTTATTAAGGTGAAACCATATATGGCTGAGCCATATTTTTTTAGAGCAATTGCAAAATTAGAACTTGAAGATTATCGTGGTGCTGAAGAGGATTGTACGCTTGCGATTGAACGTAATCCGTTCATTATCGATGCTTATCAAGTGCGTGGAATTGCGCGTCAATCTCTGGGAAAGGATAAGGAAGCTATAACAGACTATGATGAGGGGATAAAACAAATGCCGGAGCATAAGATATTATTGCTCAATAAAGCGGTGGCTCAAACCGATATCAAAGAGTATGATTCGGCACTAAAATCATACAATACGCTTATTGACATATATCCAAATTTTGAAAAAGCATATCTTGGGCGTGCGCAGTTGTACTTAGTGTCTGGCGATACGATCAATGCAATAAGTGATGTTGATAAAAGTATAAATCTGGATAAAAATAACGCAAATGCTTTCGCTCTTCGTGCGCATATAAATATACAGCGCAACAAGGATTTTAAAAGTGCCCTCACCGACATGGATGAAGCAATTAAATTACAACCGCACTACGAGGGATATTTTATTAATCGGGCATTCTTAAAATATCATCAAGATGATTATTTTGGAGCAATGGCAGATTATGATTATGCCATAGCTCTCGACCCGATGAATATCACTGCTCACTTCAATCGAGGTCTTATGCTTGCTGAGGTTTCTGATAATGATAGGGCAATAAAAGATTTTACGTTTGTTATCGGTCAGGATCCGAATAATGTAATTGCTCGGTATAATAGAGCTGAATTATATGCCAAGGCAGGATTATATCGCAAGGCAATAACCGATTATGATGTTGTTGTCGATAAATATCCTACGTTTGAGGGTGCATATTATGCTCGAAGTGAATGCAAACGAAAAAGTGGTGATATGGCAGGGGGAGAACGAGATTATAATCGTTATCGTGATCTTTCTAAGCAAAACAACAAATTTGCGGAATATGATGAGAAAAAAGCTAATGTAGAGCCTACACATGAGGAGGAGCAGGAACAAGTGAAAGGAAGATTCAAAAATCTATTGACGATAGAGAATGACTCTCCAGTAAAAGCGGAATATGAGAATAAAACTCGTGGAAAGGTTCAAGATAACAACGTTAAGATTGACCCTGAGAATAGTTTTATGTTATCGTTTTATGATGTGAAGGATGATGTACGCAATGATGTTCGTTTCACACGTGAGCTCACCGAAATCAACGATGCTCATTTATTATCGTTTACATTAGTACTGTCAAATTCTGCACCACGTCTTAATACGGATGGCATACAGAAACATTTTAATTCCATTGATTATTACACATCGTTAATATCCGCTAAGTCACCCCGGTCGATCGACTATTTTGCACGGGCTATTGATTATATGATGGTAAAGAATCCTGCGAGTGCTATTGCAGACCTTGATAAAGCAATTGAATTAAGCCCCAAATTTATATTGGCATATTTCGCTCGTGCAAATGCGAGGTATAATATGATACAATCGGAAGAAATTGCACGTGAGCTAAATGCAGATAAATCGATAACAATGGATAAAACCGATGCAATGTTGAATGAACGCAAAAAAATGCAATCATTAACGCATATAATAACCGATTTAAATACTGTTACGGAGCTTTCTCCAAAGATGGTGTATGCATATTATAATAAAGGGAATGCAATGTTCCAAATGCAAGATTTGACATCGGCTATAAGCGCATATAGCAAAGCTATTGAGATTAAACCGGATTTTGGTGAAGCATATTATAATAGAGGGTTGGTATATCTTCAATTGGGAAATAAAGAAATGGGTACTGCTGATTTGAGCAAAGCCGGCGAATTAGGAATAACCCCCTCATATAGTGTGCTTAAAAGAATGATGAAATAAAAAATCAGATATATTTTCAAATTTATGTGTACTCAACGTGAGAATTGCATAAAATTTTATCCTCTAATATTAAATTTATCATTAATTTTGCGATAATTATCTGTGTTGTTGTATGACACAGGCTAAAATTATTAATAATGATAGAAATTACTTTTCCTGATGGGGGCGTAAAGCAGTTTGATGCTGGCATAACCCCTTTGCAGATTGCCGAAAGCATCAGTCAACGTCTTGCACAAGATATTCTTGCAGCAAAGTTTAACGACGAAGAATGGGATATTTCCCGCCCAATCCATGAAAATGGTACAATAAAACTATTCAAATGGGAAGATACTGAAGGTAAGCATGCCTTTTGGCACACTTCTGCACACTTGCTTGCTGAAGCATTGCAAGAGCTATTCCCCGGAGTAAAATTCGGTATAGGACCTGCAATCGAAAATGGATTTTATTACGACATTGATCCGGGTGAAAACTCAATTACCAGTGCGGATTTTCCTGCGATAGAAGCTAAAATGATAGAACTCGTTGCTAAAAAAGAAGCCGTTGTAAGAGCTGATATTAGTAAAGAGGATGCTTTGAAGCTTTTCGGAGATCGAAACGAAACATATAAATGCGAACTTATCAGCGAACTTGCTGATGGAACAATCACTACTTATACACAAGGAGCATTTACCGATTTATGTCGTGGACCACACTTGCCCAATGCCGGTGTAATAAAAGCTGTAAAAATATTATCTCTTGCCGGAGCATATTGGCGTGGTGATCAAGATCGCCATCAATTACTTCGTGTATATGGCATTACTTTCCCAAAGAAAAAAATGCTCGATGAGTATCTACTACTTTTGGAAGAGGCTAAAAAACGTGACCATCGTAAGTTAGGTAAAGAAATGGAGCTATTTGCTTTCTCTACAAATGTAGGAGCCGGATTGCCTTTATGGCTTCCAAAAGGTGCTGCATTGAGAGAGCGTCTCGAAAATTTCCTTAGAAAGATTCAAAAGAAATATGGCTATCAACAAGTAATCACGCCTCATATCGGTAACAAAATGCTATATGTAACCTCGGGTCACTATGCAAAATATGGTAAGGATTCCTTCCAACCCATACACACGCCCGAAGAAGGTGAGGAATACTTACTCAAGCCGATGAATTGCCCCCACCACTGCGAAATATATAAAGTGTTTCCACGATCATATAAGGAACTGCCTTTACGTCTTGCGGAATTTGGAACCGTATATCGCTACGAACAAAGTGGTGAACTTCATGGACTCACACGTGTGCGTGGATTTACTCAAGATGATGCACACATATTCTGTACTCCCGATCAACTTAAAGAGGAATTCTTGAAAGTAATGGATATAATATTCTATATTTTCAAAGCACTTAAATTTGAAAATTTTGAAGCTCAAATAAGCCTTCGCGATCCGAATAAAAAAGAAAAATATGTAGGAAGCGATGAAAATTGGGATAAAGCCGAACGTGCAATTATTGAAGCATGTGCAGAAAAAGGATTAAATGCGCGAACCGAATTGGGTGAAGCAGCGTTCTATGGTCCTAAGCTAGACTTTATGGTAAAGGATGCGATAGGTCGAAGATGGCAATTGGGAACTATACAGGTAGATTATAACTTACCCGAAAGATTCGGATTGGAATATACCGGTGCAGATAACCAAAAACACCGTCCTGTAATGATTCACCGTGCACCATTCGGATCAATGGAAAGATTTGTGGCTGTGCTACTCGAACACACAGCAGGAAAACTCCCATTGTGGCTTACACCTGAACAGGTAGTTGTGCTTCCGATCAGTGAAAAATTCAACGATTACGCTATGAAAGTGGTGAAAGATTTGGAACAATCAGACATACGTGCTTTCGTTGATGATAGAAATGAGAAAATTGGAAAGAAAATTCGTGATAACGAATTGAAAAGAATACCTTATTTACTTGTAGTCGGAGAAAAAGAATCACAAAATGATGAAGTTTCTGTAAGAAAACAGGGCGAAGGTGATAAAGGTTCAATAAAAATTACTACCTTTGCAAACAATTTTGTTCGAGAAATCGAAGAAATGACTAATCAATAAATATATTGAATGGAGAAAAAACCAATGTGGACGGGACCCAAAAGACCAAATGTTCCCAACAGAAGAGGCGATAAAGAGAAAGACTCTAAAGAATCGCATGCGATTAATGACCGTATCAGAGCGCGTGAAGTGCGTTTGGTAGGTGAAAATGTGGAGCCGGGAGTGTATTCTACCTCAGAAGCATTGAAAATTGCAGATGATTTAGGATTGGATCTTATCGAAATCTCTCCAAATGCTGAACCTCCGGTATGCCGAGTGCTTGATTATCAGAAGTTTCTGTATCAACAACGTAAGCGACTCAAGGAGCAAAAGGCAAAGTCCACTAAAATTGTAGTCAAAGAGATTCGTTTCGGACCTCAAACTGACGATCACGACTATAATTTTAAATTGAAGCACGCCATAGAATTTTTGAAAGAGGGTGCTAAGATTAAGGCTTATGTTTTCTTCAAAGGTCGTTCAATTCTATTCAAAGAACAAGGGGAAGTGCTTTTATTGCGTTTTGCCAATGATCTTGAAGAACTTGGAAAAGTAGAGCAACTTCCAGTATTGGAAGGTAAGAGAATGATAATCATGTTGGCTCCCAAAAAGCCTGCAAAATAATAAAAATCAATCCTGCTTGTGATTATATGAGCAGGATTGATATAAATCAATTTAAATTTAAAAAGTAAAAAAATGCCAAAGATTAAAACTAATTCCGGTGCCAAAAAGAGGTTCGCCCTTACCGGATCAGGAAAAATCAAGAGAAAACATGCTTTTAAGAGTCACATCTTGACAAAGAAGACTAAAAAGCAGAAAAGAAATCTTGGACACTTCACTACGGTGACGAGTGCTGACCTTAAAAACGTTAAGCAACTACTTGCACTTAAGTAGGATCCAATTTTTTATGTTTTAAATTTCGTGATTTTATAATTTTTTTTAACCGAGTGTTTAGCCAAAAAGAGCAATATAGCCGCTAACATTCAAAATTTTTAAAACAATGCCTAGATCAGTAAATCATGTCGCTTCGAGAGCGAGAAGAAAAAAAATCTTAAAACTTACAAGAGGTTATTACGGAAGCCGTAAGAATGTGTGGACTGTAGCCAAGAATACTTGGGAAAAAGGTCTTACCTATGCTTACCGTGACAGAAAGAACAAAAAACGCAATTTCCGCGCATTGTGGATTCAAAGAATCAATGCTGCTGCACGCTTGGAAGATCTTTCTTACTCTAAGTTGATGGGACTTATTCACAAAGCCGGTATTGAAATCAACCGCAAAGTTCTTGCAGATCTTGCAATGAATAATCCGGTAGCTTTTAAAGCTATTGTAGATAAAGTAAAGAATGCATAATAGCATTTGAATTTTATAAAAAAGCCCTGTACAAGGGCTTTTTTTTGATGCTAAATATTTGCAAAGACCAAACCTTTAATGTATATTTGCGTTAGAATATAAAGAAAAAACCACATCAAAGTAGATTGGGAAACTCATCAAATATTAATGAAATGCCGAGACAAGTTTATGTGTTAATGGCGGGCCCCATCCTCTTTGAGGAGTTCTTGAACCAGGTGGATTACAAAGATGCATAGGCTCTCAAACCCTGTTTTTCGGAGTTTCATCGCATCCTTTGATGTGGCTCATATAAGTGCCGACTGAATTTTTCAGCCGGCACTCTTATTCCTACTAATTACCTATCTTTGTGAGTCAAAATATAGTTAATCACAATATGGCATCAATACAAATCTTTAATCCCGATAATGACTTAGCATTAGCATTCGGTGGCGAAAATTACACAGCACCACCTATGGCTGAGTGTCTGCGATATGATTTGCAAATGCTCCCCATATGGTATGCCAAAGATGATGATATGATTTTATCCTTAGATAAGATTAATGAAAAATGGAAAAATGAAATTTCAGAAATATTTGGGATTAATAGGAAATTGATTTCACCACATAAATTATTTCATCACGAATCATGTTTTTCTCCATGGGGTTGGAGTGCTGATATGCGTAAAAGATTGATAGATCAAGGTGTGAGTGCAAAAATATTACCTTCTAAAGAATATATTAACGAATTGCGTAATTTATCGCATAGAAGAAATACTATAATCATACATGATGAGATTTCAAAAATCATGGGACGTCGGTTTTGTCCTTCTCCCTTGAATTTAGATGATTTTGAAGATGTAAGAAATTTTGCTGTATTACATCCCAATTGCTATATTAAAGCTCCTTGGTCGAGTAGTGGAAAGGGTATATTTAGAGTGCTCGATGTTGATGCTATTGATTTCAACAGATGGTGTAGGGGGGTATTAAAACGTCAAGGTAGCATACTTTGTGAGCAGGCCTATCACAATTCACTTGACTTTGCTATGGAATTTATATCACAAAATGGAGTTGTGAAGTTTGTAGGATATTCGGTGTTTAAAAATGATAATCATTCTTCTTTTGACTATGGTATTGTTGCATCTACAGCATATCTTGAAACATATATAATGAAGAGAATGAGCCATCCAGAACAATTAAAAGAGGTGAGGGTAGCAATGGAAACCGTTCTTACTAATTTAATAGGGGCAAAATATTCAGGATGCTTAGGTATCGATATGATGTTGTATAAGAATAATGAGTATACTGAGCTAAATCCATGTATAGAGATGAATTTGAGAAAGACTATGGGATATGTGACAAGTATTATAGGTGATAATTATCTGGCTCCCGGAAGAGTAGGGCGTTTTGGAGTTAAATACCATAAAAGCACTAATGAGTTGCATGAGTATATTAAATCTAAAAAAGAGAGGAATCCTGCAATTATAAAAGAAGGGAAATTTTTTGGCGGAACCCATTTTTTGACACCTATATATACAGATTCTCGTTATTGTGCCTATTTAGAAATAATGGATTAAAATTTCTTTAACTCAGTATATAATCTCTGTACAGGTAACCCCATTACGTTATAAAAACTACCATTTATGGAGTTTATCCCTACATATCCTATCCAT
>CAZYEO010000119.1:0-7222 GCA_964646495.1 uncultured Muribaculaceae bacterium | reverse complement strand
TAAATCCTTTACTTTGCATCTGTTGTTTAGTTAATTATTTTGTTATTAAATTTTTCACGTATAATTTACAGCCTGCAAATATACATTAATATTTCCAAGAGAAAAATATTTGAGTATTGATTTAATATATTATGGAGCATAAAAAAGCACATTAAACATCTAAAATGCGCGAAATCCCCAAAATTTAGTAACTTTACGGCGATATTTAGGGTGCTGTGCTCTCTAAATAGGTAAGGCATATAAAAATATTCTATTTATAAAGGAATTGGAGAAGACTGTATATTTTGTAACTGCATTATTGATAGGGATTTTTCTCTATTCATGTGCGAGTATGGGACGTCCTGAGGGTGGAGCTCGTGACGAGCTACCTCCGTTGTTTGTGAAAAGTACTCCTCAGCCCAATTCTTTGAACGTTACAAAAAAGAAAATTGAAATTGAGTTTGATGAGCTTATTCAGCTAAAAGATCAAAATGACAAGGTTGTGGTGTCGCCTGTGCAGAAGGAAGCCGCTTCTATTCGTGCTCAAGGGCGCAAAGTGGTGATTGAAATTCGGGACTCTTTGATGCCTAACACTACATACTCTATAGATTTTGCCGATGCTATTCAAGATTTTAACGAAGGTAACCCTATAGATGGCTTTTCGTACGCATTTGCAACGGGCAATTCCATGGATTCACTTCAAATATCGGGAATGCTATTAAATGCGCGTGATCTGGAACCCCAACAAAAAGTACTTGTGGGTGTACATACTGTGCTTGACGATACCGCATTCTACAAATTGCCTCTTGTGCGAATCTCTCGTACCAATGATTTGGGGCAGTTCACCATACGCAATCTGAAAGAGGGACGTTACCGGTTATTTGCCATTAAAGATATAGATAGGGATAATAAATTTGCTAATCCCACTGAAGATATTGCATTTTATGATAGCATAATCACTCCCTACGCAGTGAATAAGATAACACGGGATACCATGTTTACGGCAGAGCATAAAATAGATACAATAATAGATGCTACACACACGTCCTATTACCCCAATGATATACTTCTGAATATGTTTAATGAGGAGGTGAAATCACAATATCTTGTAAAAGATGATCGACTTGATCGCAAAAGACTCTATATTCAGTTTGCCACCAAAAACGACTCTTTGCCTACTCTTGAAATTGTAGGAATGGAAAATACACCCAAAAATTGGTATAAACTCGACCGTTCGCTCACCAACGACACTCTCACCTATTGGTTGAACGATAGTGCATTGATGGCTCGTGATACTATAACAATTGCCACAACCTATCTTCGTACGGATAGTACCAATAATCTTTCGTTGAAAACGGATACTCTTAATTTCCGCATGAAAAGAGCGAAACCGGTCAAAAAAAATAAAAAAGAGGCGGAAGCCGATACTTTGCCCAAAATAGAATTTATTAAATTTGCAGTGCGTAGTAATGTAACTCAAGATGTAAATCTACCATTGTTTTTTGCCTCAGAAACCCCATTGGATTCTATAAATCAACAAGGTGTACATCTTCAAATGAAAGTAGATACCGTGTGGGAGCCAGCCGGAGTTGTGAAAATAGAGAGGGCTAATGATTATTCCCAACTTAATTACATACTTAAATATGATTGGGATCCCGGCACGTCATATAAATTGACTGTGGATTCAACATCCATAAGGGATATGTATGGTCTTCATAATGAAACATTAACTCACGAGTTTAAGACTCGCGATCTCGAAGAATATTCAAATCTTACTTTTTTGGTAAATGTGCCCGATTCTGCATTTGTGGAGCTTCTCGGAAGCGACGATAAAGTGGTGCGTATTGCTCCTGTAGTTAAAGGGGTAGCCGATTTTCAATATCTGATGCCGGGAGTATTTTATGCACGATTGGTTCTTGATCGCAATGGAAACGGAAAGTTTGATACCGGTAATTTTGGAAAACATCAACAACCCGAAGAGGTATATTACTATCCTAAAAAAATTAATTTGAAGAAAAATTGGGATGTAGAACAATCATGGGATATATATGCCCAACCTATTGATACGCAAAAGCCACAAGATATTAAGAAAAACAAACCCGAATTGAATAAATGGGAGAAAGAAAAACTCAAGAAGGAGGGTAAAAAGGGTGACAATGAAGATGACGAGAATACGGAGGAGGATGCTTTCGGGAAAAATATTTTTCAGCAACAAAACCCCAACGATAGATACAACAAAACCAGAAATTAATGAGATTCCGGTTGTTGCGTTTGAGATGTTGTAAGAAATGTATTATCTTTATTTGTAAATAATATTTGTTTTTCAAAAATAGTTGTATATTTGCTTGGTTTCGTAATATTAAAATAATTATTATCGGCAAGGAGTCGTATTATCATAGAATAGAGTATGAGAAAAATTATATTTTTATGCGGTTTATTATCCGCAATGCCAGCATTTTCGGAAACACAAGATGCTACAAACACAAGTTTTGACACCATATATATAATTTTTGGCGCCATACTTTTATTGATTATAGTTTTAGGGGTCTTTATGTATATACTTCCCCAACAAGTAAAAAAAGCGACTAAGAAAATTGAGGAGGAAAAACAACAGGCAGAGCAATCAAATAATTTCAAAACGGCTTTTCTCGCCAATATGGCGCATGAAATTCGCACCCCATTAAGTTCAATTGTTGGATTTTCAAATCTGTTGAAAAAGTCAAACGACCCGAAAGAAAAGGAGGAATACGCCAAAATTATTACCTCCAACAATGAGTTATTGACCAATCTTGTTAATGATATTCTTGACCTTTCTAAGATAGAATCGGGAATTATTCAATTGGATAAAAAGAAATTTGATCTTGCCGAATTATTCGATAACCTAAAAGCAATGTTTGAGGTGAGAATGCGTGCCGGCACAAAGTTGGTGGCTATTAATCCATATAAAACGTGCATGATTACCTCGGATAAACAACGTATCTCCCAGATTATGAATAATTTTGTTTCCAATGCAATAAAATACACGCCTAAAGGTACGATTGAAATAGGATATGAATTATCGGATGAGGGGGGTGTAAAAATGTATGTAAAAGATACGGGAATAGGAATATCGCAAGCAAATCAAAATAAAGTATTTTGCAGATTTCAAAAACTTGACACTCACGCGTCGGGCAATGGGCTTGGTCTGTCTATATGCAAAGCTATCGCTGAACAGTTGAACGGAAATGTGGGCTATGAATCTGAAGAGGGTAAAGGATCTACATTCTGGGTATGGATACCAACCTCTACTGCAGTAATGATTGAACAGAGCGATATTCCACGGAATGAGGTGAAACGTGACGAGGAGAAATATGTAAGCACCGATGGCCTTAGTATATTAGTGGCTGAGGATATTGATAGCAACTTTCGCTTGATCGAGGGTGTCCTGAAAGGTCATTCCTTGGAAAGAGCTATAAATGGAGTGGAAGCAGTGGAAAAAGCATCACTCAATGAGTACCATCTCATCATAATGGACATTCGCATGCCCGAGATGGATGGAATTGAGGCAACTCGACGCATACGTGAATTTGATAAAGATATTAAAATTGTTGCACTTACCGCCAATGCTTTCGACATCGACAAGGATATGGCACTTGGTGCAGGATGCAATGCTTTTTTAACGAAACCGTTGAAAAAAGAGGAATTGTTGCCTTTTTTAACGTAGAATCAAAGTAGATAAAGTGTTATAATATAGTATACAATTAAACATAAAATCATTACGAGATGAAAAATATGAAATTTGAGCTTTTCATGCCTACTAAATTGATATTTGGGGCAGGAGTGTTGAAACAGTTGGGCTCTATAAAGTTGCCCGGCAAGAAAGCATTAATCGTCATATCTTCGGGTACGGCAATGAAGCGAAATGGATATTTAGAGAGTGTAGAGAAATTATTAAAAATATCAGGAGTAGAATATATCGTATTTGATAAGATATTGGCAAATCCGGTAAAACGTCATGTGGATGAGGGGTCGGAGATATGCCGCAATGAAAACTGTGATTTTGTGATTGGACTCGGTGGAGGAAGCTCTATTGACTCAGCTAAGAGTATAGCAATAATGGCAAAAAACCCCGGTGATTACTGGGATTATATCGGAAGAGGAACTGGAAAGGGTAAATCTGTGCCTAATGGTGCTCTTCCAATTATAGCTATTCCCACTACCGCCGGAACAGGAACCGAGGTTGATCCGTGGACAGTGATTACCAATGAGGCTACTCACGAAAAAATTGGATTTGGAATCCCGGAAACATTCCCCAAAATTGCTATAGTAGATCCTGAACTGATGTTGAGTATCCCTTCTAAATTTACCGCCTATCAGGGGTTTGATGCATTTTTCCATGCAGCAGAAGGTTATATTGCAAATTGCTCATCGGCAATAAGTGATTTATATGCTCTTGAAGCCATACGCTTAATAGCAAAATATCTACCTATTGCAGTACGCGATGGTAAAAATATAGAGGCTCGTACAAAAATTGCATGGGCTTCAACTCTCGCCGGAATGGTAGAAAGCACGTCAAGTTGTATAAGTCAGCACTCGCTTGAGCATGCAATGAGTGCATATTATCCTGAATTACCTCATGGAGCCGGATTAATATCTATATCTTTAGCCTACTTTAAAGCCTTCAAGAACGATCAAATGAAACGATACATGAAGATGGCTGAAGTAATGACAGGCAAAAAGAGTGCTCGTCCGAGTGATTTCCTTGATGCTCTTAAATCATTGCAAGATGAATGCGGTGTTGGTGATATAAAACTAAGCGAATATGGCATGAAGCCAGACGACTTCCCTCGTATGGCAGACAACGCACGGTCGGCTATGGCAGGATTATTTGAATGTGATCCGCGTGATCTTGGGAGAGATGAAGTAATTGATATATTCGCAAAATCCTGGAAATAATACATTTGAATTATAGATAATATTTATATAATCCCGGCTACTTCGATGTGAATAGCCGGGATTTGGATTTTAAATACCTCTTTGTATATGATTTAATGCCCCTATTTTGGGGCATTTTTGTTGCCCTAAAGCATAAACCCCATTTTTGGGGTTAAATAAATATGTTGAGAGTTATATTTTTGCTGGAGAATAATTTTTTGGAATTGGAGAAACATAAGGATGTAATGATAGTATAAATCAGATATAGAGATTAACAACAAAAATATTGAATCATGAGAAAAACAAAAATTATTTTAAGCATCACCGTTTTCACTTTATTCTATTCGCTTTCTGCCCAAGGTGTCTTTGAAAGATTAGGGAAAAAGATAGTGAAACGAGCAGGTGAACAGGTGGAACAGCGTGTGGAAACCATTGCCGAAGATGGTGTGGAGAAAACTCTTGACAATACCGAAGCAGCAGTAAAAAATAATATCGATAGCGGCAAGAAGGAGAAGGTGCAAAAATCAGGTTCAAATCCAGCCGTGTCATCCGACAAACAAGAGAAGACCGATCTACGTTCATTCTCGCAATATGATTTTGTTCCCGGAGATAAAGTGCTGTTGTTCGACGATTTCTCGCAAGATGCCACCGGTGATTTCCCGGCAATGTGGACTACGAGCGGGAGTGGTGAGGTGAAAACACTCAATATCGCCCCTGGTAATTGGCTCCACATGACTACTTCCGGAAATCAATATCAATTGATGAGAGACCTCGACCTACCTGATAATTATATTATTGAATTTGATGTGATACTTCCCCCTACAGGTTTTAATCCCCCGGCTCTATGGTTGGTGTTGTTTAAGTCTGAGAATGAAGATTTGGGGTTTGTTGAGGGGAATCCACTCCCAAAGGGTTTCGGTGTATATATGGAAGCAAGTGACTACAACGGATGGCTGGGGCAGGCTTATTATGGGAATTGGGTAGAGGGTCGCTCTAAATTATCACCTTTACAGATTGATAAGGTGGAACATGTAATTGTTTGGGTTCAAAAAAGGAGATTACGAGTATATCATGCCGGACAAAAAGTATTAGATATGCCCACGCTTATTCCATCAAACTTCAAGCCGGATAGATTGATTTTTGATAACTCAGATTGTAATGACTCCAATCCTTATATAAGTAATCTTCGCATCACTACGGCATCTCCCGATACGCGCAATAAGCTATTGGAAGAGGGGAAATTAATATCATACGGGATATATTTCGACACTAATTCCGACAAAATAAAATCGGAATCATCGGGTACGATCAATGATATTGCAAAAACGTTGAAAGGAGCACCGGGTGTTAAGATAAAGATTGTAGGGCATACGGATAATGTCGGGAATGATGATTTCAATATGGATCTTTCTAAAAGAAGAGCTGAAGCCGTGAAAACTGAATTGGTGAAAATGGGAATTGCTGCCGATGCCTTAATTACTGATGGAGCAGGGGAGAAATCCCCGATTTCATCGAATGATACCCCCGAAAATAGGGCGTTAAATAGGAGAGTGGAATTTATAAAACAATAATAAATAAAGTCTATGCAACCAATCTAAAAACATAAAATTATGAAAACAAAAATTACCTCATTATTCTTTGTGATGCTCATGATATCTGCTTTCAGCATTGAATCGAAAGAGCGAGAATCCCGTAATAATGTTTCAAGGGATAGATATGCCGAATTTGCAACCAAACTTCAGCACGCGAACCTCACAGCACAATCAGGAAGCATACAGCTTCTTGACAGCATTGTTGATTACAAATCGGATGACGATTCTCCGCTTACCAAGGAGGAGTATTTTTATAATCAAAAGGGATTGCTAAGCAAAGATATAAGCTATAACGCAGTTCAAATAGGTGTGCGTTGGGAAAAATCAGCCATGAATGAATATGAATATGATGGATCCGACAGACCTATAAAAATAATTGCCTCAGAATGGAATGAATCACAAAACAAATGGGCTTATTCCAGTAGAATAATGTCCAATTATCAGAATGAAACAAAAGTGCAAGAGATAGAATATGCCGATTGGAAGGTGGATAGATGGGTAGACAACTCTAAGGTGATTTATTATTATCCCAATCCTACTACCATCAGAGCCGAATTTTATATGGTAAATGAAGATGGTGTGATGGAGAATAGCGGTTTTTATATTAAAACGACCTTAGACGAAAGGTCAAATATAATACTCATTGAAAATTATAATGGTACGATGCTCGTGAGTTCTTCAAAGATGGAATATGATACCAATGGCGGATTGCATAAAGATCGCCATACAGGTATGGT
>CAZYEO010000118.1:0-7254 GCA_964646495.1 uncultured Muribaculaceae bacterium | reverse complement strand
CTTAAAATAATATCATATTGATATAAAAAGTAGGAGATAGATGTTATAATTAAAATATTATCATGATTTCAATATAATTTGTTTGTATTAATAGTGATAAATATCGGTATTTTAGCTATCTTTGCACTTTAAATTTCTTAATTAGAAATGAGACAACTAAAGATTACAAAATCAATCACTAATCGCGAGAGCGCTTCTCTAGATAAGTATCTACAGGAAATTGGACGTGAAGATCTGATTACCGTAGAGGAAGAGGTGGAATTAGCCCAAAGCATACGCAAGGGTGATCATGGTGCATTGGAAAAACTTACACGTGCTAATCTTAGATTTGTGGTATCTGTAGCAAAACAATATCAAAATCAAGGGTTAAGTCTCCCCGACCTTATTAATGAGGGAAATCTGGGGCTAATAAAAGCTGCTCAAAAATTTGATGAGACGCGTGGCTTTAAGTTTATTTCTTATGCAGTGTGGTGGATTCGTCAATCTATTCTTCAAGCGTTGGCTGAACAATCACGTATTGTAAGACTTCCACTAAACCAAGTAGGTTCACTTAACAAGATTAGCAAGGCTTTATCTAAATTCGAGCAAGAAAATGAACGTCGTCCATCGGCAGAGGAACTTGCAGAGCAACTTGACATTCCTGTAGATAAAATTTCGGATACTTTAAAAGTATCAGGGCGTCACATATCTGTTGATGCACCATTCGTAGAAGGAGAGGATAATAGTTTGCTTGATGTTCTTACTAATGATGATTCTCCTTTGGCTGATTCTTCTTTAAATCAGGAATCATTGTCGAAAGAGGTTGACAGAGCATTAAATCAATTGCACGAAAGAGAGCGAGAGATCCTTAGAATGTTCTTTGGAATCGGCTGTCAAGAAATGACATTGGAAGAGATTGGATCAAAATTTGATTTAACACGTGAACGTGTACGACAAATTAAAGAAAAAGCTATCCGTCGTCTCAAAGGTCAGAAAAGCCGTTTACTAAAGACGTATTTGGGTGATTAAAGATTTTAAATTACATGGTATTTTATAGTGATTTACGGTTGGGCATTAAGTCCGACCGTATTTATTTTAAATATGCAGGATGTATGGTGTGCCACTTACATAATCGAGCGATTGAGCATTTATAAAAGTTACCAGGAGGTTAATATCGTTTTTTTGAGCAATATCAATCAGTTCTGATTCCCATTTAGTAATCTCAGAGTTCCCTATAATTGTAATTCCGTCGAAAAACTCTGTGTTGGCTGTTTCTGTGGTGAATGGTATTATTGATATGACTTTTGATGAAGTGTAGGTTATGATGCTCAAATAATATACTTTTCCTTGATATATTGCGTAATGTGCCAATATCTTTTTTGTCGAAGTCATATTATCTATCTCTTTTTGTTAGCAAAAGAGGGAGCTGGTCCAAATGTATTTATCGTTACTGTATCTTTCGATGTTTTATCCATTTGTTTGTATTCATAAAGTCGTTGCTTGTGACTTAAATTATATCCCACTTTGTTTAGTCGAGTCCTTACAAGTGATATGCTATCCACAAATATATTTTCGCGATTACTCACCTTGGGAATATTAATATACCCGTAAACTCTGCGAGTGTTTTTTGTCGAATCGGTTTGGAGTATTAAATTATTCCAGCCATCATTGTCTATAATTGAATAATTATAGGCTATACTTCCATCTTTGTAATCAACACCAATATAGGCTTGAATAGGCTTATTACTATTTTGAATACGAAATGACCATTGATATCTGTCTCCATTTTTGAAATCATTGGATGCTTTATAGTCAAAGGATATTTGCCCCTCTCCCATATTCGGAGCAAAAAGACGTAATTGCTCCTTATTCCACATGTCTACGCTATCTCCTGCTGCCATGAGGCTGTTTCCTTCGCGACGTGCTTGGGCAATGAGATTTTTGTCCTCTTTTTCAAGCTCTTTTATTACAGAATTATATATTTCAATATATTTTTCAATGTGATGGCCATACCACACCAATGATGTGTCAAATTGTGCTTGTGTAATTCCGTGTTTTAGAAATACAGATTGTTTTACAGTTTTACGAAGTGAGTCGGTGTAGTATTTATTACTATTAATCTCCATATAAGCCTCCCCTTTATGGATATCTATTAAAAGTGAGGTCATATCATCCTTGTCAAGCACATCGTTTGGTGTACTTCCGCATGATATAAGAATCAAGAATAATACTATAGATAATATATACTTATACATTCTTCCTATCGCAGATTAAGCAACATTAGATTCTTCCTTGGATTTTTCATCATCAGTTTTAAAAGGAATTGATAATGATTTATGGTAGAAAAATATAAGTATCACCATTCCAACACTTAATGCTGCATCAGCTATATTAAAAATCGGTTGAAAGAAAATAAAGTGTTTTCCTCCTATTTGTGGTATCCATTCCGGCCAATTCCACTCCATCAATGGAAAATAAAGCATATCTACTACTCGCCCATGAAATAATGAAGCGTATCCACCATCAGGGGGGAAAAGAGTGGCAACTTCCGGAAATGAGGGGTTGTTGAATATTATTCCATACAAAAGGCAATCAATTGCATTGCCTGCCGCACCTGCTGTAATCAGAGACAGGCATGCAATATATCCTTTTTTGAATAGATTATTTGATTTTATCTTGATAATGTAGTATATGAATAATCCTACCATTATAATGCGGAATAAGGTAAGGAACAATTTGCTCCCTAACTCAAAACCAAATGCCATACCATTATTCTCTATGAAATATAGCCGAAACCAATCGGTAATATATAGCTCTTCACCATAGAAAAAATTTGTTTTTACCCAAATTTTTAACACCTGATCAATAAGAATAACACCTGCAATTATAATGGTGGCAATCCACCCTTTTGATATTTTCATTAAAATGGATTATCGTTTTAATTCATTCTTTACACCTATACTCAAAGTAGCATGTGGAACTGCACGCAAACGTTCCTTAGGAATTAAAGTACCTGTTTCGCGGCAAACTCCATAAGTTTTGTTTTCAATTCGAATTAGAGCAGCTTGCAAGTGTTGAATAAACTTCATTTGGCGTTGAGCAAGTTGTCCTGCTTCTTCTTTTCCAAGTGTGCTTGCACCCTCTTCCAATACTTTGAATGTTGGAGATGTGTCTGAGGTATCGTTTCCATCAGTGTTGCGAATATTAGATTTTAATAACTCGTAATCTTTATTCGCTTTTTCAAGCTTTGCAAGGATTATTTCTTTAAATTCCTGCAATTCTTCATCAGAATATCTAGTCTTTTTGTCCATGGCCATTAATAATTAAAAATTAATAAATAATATTTTCAGGCAAACTAACGTACAAGTGCGATTAAATGGTTTTATCGACTGTTACATATAGTTTGTAATCTTCCATATCCAACTCTATTTTTTCATCATTGTCGTTTACATTAGATATTTCAATAGAATTGGCAAGTATCTGTTTAGCTATATAATTATTATATTTAGTTATTGCATTATCTGTATTAATGTCGGGTGAAATCTTTACAGTAATTTTATCCGTTATGTCAAAATCTTTACTTTTTCGTATGTTCTGAATACGGTTTACTATTTCACGAGCTATCCCCTCTTCCTTGAGCTCTTCGGTTACTATAATATCAAGAGCAACTGTAAGATTTCCATAATTTGCTACAAGCCATCCCGGAATATCCTCAGATATTATTTCCACGTCAGTAGTCTCAATAATAGCATCATTACCATCGATATTGAAAGTAAAGCTTCCTGTTTTCTCAAAGTTAAGAATATCTTTTTGACTCATTTCAGCTACCTCTTTTGCAAGTTGCTTCATGATTTTCCCATGTTTAGGCCCTAATTTTTTAAAGTCAGGTTTAACCCTTTTCACCAGAATCCCAGCTTCGTTATCTACAAATTTTATCTCTTTTACATTGACTTCATTAAGAATCAATGCGCTCATCGCTTCTACCTCTTTTCGTTGGGTGTCATCAAATACCGGTATCATAATTGCTGATAAAGGCTGACGCACTTTCAGATTAACTTTACGACGAAGTGAAAGCACCATAGATGTAATATCCTGTGCTACTTTCATCTGTTGCTCAAGAGATTTGGATATTACAGAAGTGTCTGCAGTTGGGAAAAATGCAAGATGTACCGATTTTTCGCTTCCGTTTGTTACCGTGGTAAGATCTCTATATAGCTTATCAGCAAAGAAAGGAGCAATCGGGGCTATAAGCAGCGACACTGTTTCAAGACATTGATATAATGTTTGGAATGCCGATAGTTTATCTGCATTCATTTCACCACCCCAGAAACGTTTGCGATTTAATCTCACATACCAGTTACTTAGGTTATCATTGACAAAATCAGATATTGCACGAGCCGCTTTTGTAGGTTCGTAATCGTTTAGTTGCTTATCTACTTCAATTATTAATGAATTAAGTAATGATATTACCCATCTATCAATTTCCGGACGTTCATTGAACGGAACTTGTGGGTGTTGATTCGTGAAATTATCTACATTGGAATATAATGCGAAGAAAGAATATGTGTAATATAATGTGCCGAAGAACTTACGGCTCACCTCTTCTACTCCATCTGTGTCAAATTTTAGATTGTCCCATGGAGATGAATTGCTGATCATGTACCAACGTAATGGATCGATGCCATATTTCTCTATGGCTCCAAATGGATCTACGGCATTTCCAAGGCGTTTGCTCATTTTGTTGCCATTTTTATCCAATACAAGACCGTTGCTTATTACTGATTTGTATGCTACATTATCAAATATCATTCCTGCTATTGCATGTAGAGTAAAAAACCATCCACGTGTTTGGTCTACACCTTCTGCTATAAAGTCAGCCGGGAACACATTACGGTTGTCAAAAATCTCTTTATTCTCAAATGGATAATGTATTTGTGCATAAGGCATTGCACCGCTATCAAACCATACATCGATAAGGTCTAATTCTCTTTTCATCGGTTTGCCGGAATTGGAAACCAATACAATATCATCAACATAAGGGCGATGCAAGTCAATTTTATTATAATTATCAGAATTGTTGTCCCCTACTTTAAATCCTTTATCGGCATATGGATTACTCTTCATGAATCCAGCTTCTACCGATTTATTTATTTCGTTATATAATTCTTCTACACTTCCAATACATATTTCTTCCTCACCTGTCTCGGTGCGCCATATTGGTAGGGGTGTTCCCCAGTAGCGGCTTCTAGATAGATTCCAATCCTGAAGGTTTTCCAACCATTTCCCAAAACGCCCACTACCGGTTGCAGCAGGTTTCCAGTTTATTGTATTATTAAGCTCTATTAGGCGTTGGCGTGAAGCAGTTGTTCGAACAAACCAACTGTCGAGCGGATAGTAAAGCACTGGTTTATCAGTACGCCAGCAGTGTGGATAGCTGTGTACATGCTTTTCTATTTTGAATACTCTGTCGGTGGATTTTAGCATTACGCTTATTTCTACATCAAGATTATCTGCATCTGGAGCTAAATTGTCATCGAATGCATTCTTTACATATCTACCGGCAAATTGTTTGTATTCATCTATGTTTACATTGGTTTTTACAAAATCTGGATCGAGATCTTCTATTGTATAGAATTTTCCGGTCATATCCACCATTGGCCTTGAATTTCCATCTTTGTCTATCATCATTAGTGGTGGAATACCGGTAGCCTTTGCCACACGATCATCGTCGGCTCCAAATGTTGGGGCTATATGCACAATTCCAGTTCCATCTTCTGTGGTTACAAAATCTCCACTTATTATACGGAATGCACCTTTGCCGGGATTGACCCATGGAAGTAACTGCTCATATTCCATGCCTACTAATGTATTCCCTTTATGGGTACTAATTACTTCGTAGGGTATAAGTTTATCCCCTTCCTTATAATCAGCAAGTGCGATTTCAGAAGCCTTAGGATTAAATAGTTGTGCCATAAGGGGAGCTCCTACAACTACTGTTATAGGTTTGCCGGAGTATGGATTATATGTTCTGACAACATTATATTCGATGTTGGGACCTACGCATAATGCGGTGTTTGATGGAAGAGTCCAAGGTGTCGTTGTCCATGCCAAGAAATATGCTTCCCCCCACCCTGTCATTTCTTCTTTTGGATTCACAATTTTAAATTGTGCAATGCATGTAGTATCTTTCACATCGCGGTAGCAACCTGGTTGATTAAGTTCATGTGTGCTAAGCCCAGTTCCTGCTGCCGGAGAATATGGTTGAATAGTATATCCTTTATACAAATAATTATTACTGTATAGCTGTTTCAATAGCCACCATACAGATTCAATATATCTATTATCGTAAGTAATATAAGGATTATCGGTATCCACCCAATACCCCATTTTATGAGTTAATTCTTCCCACTCTTTGGTGTACTTCATAACCTCTCTACGGCATGAAGCATTATATTCATCAACCGAAATTTTCTTTCCGATATCCTCTTTAGTTATTCCAAGAGATTTTTCTACACCAAGTTCTACAGGAAGTCCGTGTGTGTCCCATCCTGCTTTTCTCATTACTTGATATCCCTTCATGGTTTTGAACCTGCATACGATATCTTTGATTGTACGAGCCATTACATGATGAATACCAGGCATTCCATTGGCTGATGGAGGCCCTTCATAGAATACAAAAGAAGGCGCGCCTTCACGTTCCTTAATACTCTCGGTGAACACATCTTCATTATCCCATTTTTCGAGTACTTCCTTATTGATTGCAGAGAGGTTAAAGCTATTATATTCTTTGAATTTCATATTGTTTTGCAGTGTAATTTAACTCATAAAAATTATTTTGCAAAGATACTACAAATGAGTGTAAAGTAAAACAGTATTTTTACATTTCTTTTGTGTTGTTCAGCACAGAGAAAAGGCTAATATGTATAATATTGGAGCAATCTATCCCCGATGTCCCATAAGTAGTCTTAATACCTGTGGGCATATTCTTCTCAAAACGATATATAGAATCATGATTATCAATAGAGAAAATAAAGCACCTATAAAATGTGCGAGAAAAATAAAAGTCGGGGTTTGTTCATTTAGGAATAACTTTAAAAATTTATTTAATACTACCTTGCTGACTCCAATTATTAATATTGATTGTGAAACATATATAAAGAAGCTACTATTGCGTAGTAATGGATATACTTTTGCATATTTTTTTTCAATTAAATAAGATGATATTATAATCATTGATATTATCCCTGTAATAATGAAAACCGGGATAAAATAATA
>CAZYEO010000117.1:0-7407 GCA_964646495.1 uncultured Muribaculaceae bacterium | reverse complement strand
GAAATATTCGCCTATCTGCACTATTCATTAATAAATATTTAATATACAATTAACCTAGATTTTGTGATTATAGTAATAAAAACCTACCGTAATAAGTTTAAAAGAGATAATTATCTAAATAGCCATGAAAAAATTTAAGTTTGTATTATATTTGCATATTAAATACATATACAATTATTTATAATAAAATTAATCGTTAAATGAAAAAGTTGTTATTATTAGCATTGCTAATATTTTTTGTGTCATTTAGCTCATCGGCTGCTGAAATTGCCATGGCTAAAGACCGTATTCACCTTAAATCCGGAGAATTTATAAATGGTAATATTATTTCGCGCACAAATGAGAAAGTAATAATCACTGATTCTTCTGATGGCATGATACGCGAATATGGAGTAGAGGAAATTGATTATATAAGTCACAAGCGTGAAATTAAAAAATATAATAAGAAGCGTTTTCGTGGGATGTTGGATTTCGGATATGGAATAGGTGTAGGATCACCTCGTGATAATATATTTGAAATTGAAACATCTTTCGGTTATCAATTCAATCATTATCTTTATGTTGGTGCAGGTATTGGTGTTCATTTTCATTCTACTGTTCCCGATTCCTATCCTTTGCGTCAAGATCAAAGTTCTGGTGTAACCAAGCGGTCAAATCCTGATTGGAGATTTCCATATGTACCCCTATATTTAAATGTGAGGTCACAACTTTATGAAAGCGATCGCATTACCCCCTACATCGATGCACGTGTGGGGATGTCGATATTTAACTATTATGGATTTTATGCCTCTCCATCGATTGGAGTTCACTTCCCTACTACAGCATTTGTTTCTCTTAACTTATCTGTGGGGTGTACGCTCCAGCACGTAAGCTATAAGTTGTGGACTACAGGAGATGTGCCGGGAGCTATTCCAGACGGATCGGGGAGTTCATATATTCTCAAAAAGCAGATGCTTTCAGCTATTGATTTCCGTGTAGGATTTGAATTCTAAAAAAGTATAGATATTATTTCAATATGCTTAGCTGCTGTGCTATGTCATTTCTTGACATAGTGCGGCAGTTTTTTAATTCTTGTGCTAATTTGGTAACCAATGGAATTACCCGGTAGTGAGAAAATACCTGGGTAAGATGGTTATACGATTTATTGAATATCCCAATAATCTCATCATCGTCCAACTGGCAGGTAACCCTTCCTTCTTCCGAGAAAAGAGCCAATAATTCATCACGTTGATTACGTGTAAGCTGTGATCTGTCACCAATCATTTTGCGACATAAAACATTGGCAATAGAAATTCCCATTATCATTTTATAGCGCTCCAAAAGGGTTGTCCATGAGCTTTTGGCAGAAATTGATTGATTGGCAATGTAGAAATATTGAGGGGTAAATGAGATACAATCAAAACCCTCTGCATCTATTGTAATTTGTGAATACATATCTTCGGCATTCCATACAGTAAATCCTATTGCCATTCCTGCAACGCCAAAGCATTTGTCATTTTCATCACGATATTTCATAATTTTCTTGCTGATTTTTTTTCGAAATGCAAAAATAATCCTTTTCCTGCACTTTTGGATAATAAAAATAATACGTTTTGCTTAAAACAGCGACAATTCAGTGTCGAGAAGCCTAAAACTCATTCTATGGTGCTCGGTGACGCCATATTCTCTAATAGCTGCACGATGTGATTTTGTGGGGTAACCCTTATTGATTCCCCAACCATATTGAGGATGTTCGGCCGCAATCCTACGCATATATTCATCTCTATGGGTTTTGGCGAGGATTGATGCAGCGGCAATGCTCATCATTTTGCCGTCACCTTTCACAATGCATGTGTGCGGTATATTCTTATATGCCTTGAACCGATTTCCATCTATAAGCAAAGCCTCCGGTAGTGTATGGAGTTGATCGATTGCTCTGTGCATAGCAAGAAACGAAGCATTGAGTATATTTATGCTATCAATCTCTTTTTCTGTCACAATTCCTATTCCCCATGCTAAAGCCTGGGTTTCTATGATTGGTCGCAAAACATCGCGTTTTGATTCACTCAACTGTTTAGAATCATTAAGTACATCATTGACAAAATCATGAGGTAGGATTACTGCCGCCGCAAACACAGGACCGGCAAGACATCCTCGTCCTGCTTCATCGCATCCTGCTTCGATGCGTCCCTCTATTAGCCAGCGATCAAGCATAATAAATTGTTGAATTAGAAAAGACACATATCATTTCTCGCGAGAAATGATAAAATCAAATATAGAGCGAAATGCTTCGAGAGCTTCCGATTTGGGATAGTGAGCAATAAGAGTGTCGGCTTCATTGCGCAATCTCTCCATCGTGGAGTAGGCATATTCTATTCCACCTTGTTCTTTGGCAAATTCAATCAATGTGTCGATTTCGTCGCTCGATATGTTTTCTTGTTGGATGATAGCGAGCATTTTTTCACACTTTTGCTCATCACCTTTTTTAAGGGCATAAATAAGAGGAAGGGTAATTTTTCCTTCGCGAAGATCGTTGCCTGTCGGTTTTCCTACTTTTTGATCATCGTAATAATCGAATATATCATCTTTTATTTGGAAACACAATCCGAGAATTTCGGCATATTCTTTCAACCCTTTTATCTCTTCATCTGATACTCCTACGGCATACCCCCCAACTTCTACACAACTGCGAAATAAAGAGGCTGTCTTATGCTTTATAATATCAAAATAGCGGTCCTCATCTACTCTGTGTGCCCATGCATTGCTTATTTGGTCTATTTCGCCCATAGCAAGCTCCATTCCAAGTTGTGACATGGAAGATATGATGCGTACATCACCTGTATTTATCGCTCTTTTGAGTGCACAACTCACAAAGAAATCTCCTACTAACACAGCCACATGATTATCCCATACATTATTTATGGTTGGAAGACCTCTTCGTTTTTGAGAGTCATCGACCACATCATCATGTATCAAAGATGCATTATGAAGCATTTCGATCGCTGCGGCGGCATTAATAACATTGGGAGTAACAGTGCCAAAATTTTTTGCGCTGAGTATTACCAATATTGGTCGGATTTGCTTTCCTTTAGTCGCCAAATACATCTTCACAACCTCCTTCATGAGGTCACTTGACGTATGTAGAGAATCTACGATAACTTCATTAAGTGCTTCAAGTTCAGCAGATATAGTATCTTGAATATTATTTAATTTAATCATAATTCCTGATTACGACGCAAAAATACAAATAATTATCCTTATCCCTAATATTTAGAAGCATTTAATTTCGTTTTATGGATTTAAAGAATAGATAGAAAGTTATGGGGTTTCTAAAAAACAATATTGCTTTTAGTGGTGTTTCGAAAAATAAGCAGTATTTTTAGCACTCAATTTTATACCCAATTACAAGATGGAATCAAAAAAACTATTTCTTTTGGATGCTTACGCTCTTATTTTCAGAGCTTATTATGCTTTGATTAGGTCACCGCGTTTTTCATCCAACGGACTCAATACTTCTGCAATTTTCGGATTTATCAATACTCTTCAAGATGTGTTGAAGAAAGAAAATCCTACGCATATAGCGGTGTGTTTCGACCCTCCCGGTCCCACTTTCCGCCACGAAGCATACGAAAAATATAAAGCTGAGCGTGAAGATACGCCTGAAGATATAAAAAAATCGATACCCTACATTAAAAGGATAATCGAAGCTTATCGGATTCCAATAATCGAAGTCCCCGGTTTTGAGGCTGACGATGTGATAGGAACACTTGCCAAACTTGCCGAGAAGCAGGGATATGAAACCTTTATGATGACTCCCGATAAGGATTTCGGACAATTGGTGAGCGACAAAGTAAAGATTTATAAACCCGGTTATAGGGGGGGAGAATTTGAAATACGTGGAGTAAAGGAAATATGTGAGAAATATGAGCTTGAATCACCGCTTCAGGTTATTGATATTTTGGCACTTATGGGCGACAAAGTTGATAATATTCCCGGTTGTCCCGGAGTTGGGAATGTGACTGCAATAAAATTGATTAAGGAATTTCATTCAGTTGAAGAGTTGCTTGAGAATACCGACAAAATCAAGGGTGCTTTGAAGGCTAAAGTTGAGGCTAATGCAGAGCAGATAAGGTTCTCTAAATTTCTTGCCACGATAAAAATCGATGTACCTATAGAATTTAACGATCAAGATTTGAAACGTGAAAGTGTAAATGCCGATGCGTTGAGGGAAATATTTGAAGAATTGGAATTCAGATCCTTGATTACTCGTATAATTACTAATAAAGAGGGTGATGTGGAAAGCGCAAATGTGATTTCTCCTAAAAGTAATAATCAACCATCGCTGTTTGACAACATGGATGAAGCCGACAATGATGAGCTACTTCCTATTGCATCGTCTTCGACAAAAGGAGATATCAATACTGTGAATCACAAATATACAGTGGTTAAATCATTGAATGAACTTCGCGAGGAGACGACGAAAATATTAGCCTGCGAAAGGGTAGGATTTGATTTGGTTGCTGATGGTGATGATGCAATGACAGCCCGATTAATAGGTATTTCTTTCGCTCCTGAGCCTCATAATGCTTTTTATGTGCCATTGCCCGAAAATACAGCAGAGAGAATGGAATATATAAACGAGTTGCGCCGTATTTTCGATAATACAACTTTGTTGAAGATTGGGAATGAGATGAAGCGTGACTATATAATCCTTAATAATGAAGGAATACACCTTTCTGCTCCCTATTATGATACTGCGGTAGCTCACTATCTCGTGCAACCTGAGCAGGGACATCATTATTCACGACTTGCCGATTCCGAATTGTCCTATTACACCATAAGTGTGAATACAAAAGGGAAGAATGGAGTATCTCAACTCACTATTGACGAGGTAGCGCAAATATCGTGTGAAGCTGCCGATATAGCATTGCAATTGATTGACAAGCTAAATAAAAAAATTGCAGATAATGGCATGATGCAACTTCTCAACGATATTGAATTACCTCTTATAGAGGTTCTTGCCGATATGGAGATAACAGGAATACGCGTAGATGTAGAAGCTTTGAATGAGTTTTCTAAAACTCTCACTGCACAAATGCAACAATTGGAAAAGGAAAGTTATGCACTTGCAGGCGAGGAGTTTAATACCGCATCTCCCATGAAAGTGGGGGAGATTCTATTTGATAAACTCAAAATAGATGAAAAGGCCAAACGCACCAAAAGCGGTCAATACTCCACAACCGAGGATATTTTGGTAAAATTAAAAGATCGTCATCCCCTTGTAGGGAAAATCTTGGAATTGCGGGGAGTTAAGAAATTACTTACCACTTATGTGAATGCTCTTCCAGAACTTATAAATCCTAATACGGGGAGAATACATACCACATACAATCAAACAGTTACGGCAACAGGTCGCCTTTCATCTACCAACCCAAATATGCAGAATATTCCGGTGCGAAACGATGAAGGGAGAGAAATACGCCGAGCATTTATCCCGGCAGACGGCAATCTATTTTTCAGTGCCGATTATTCACAGATAGAATTAAGATTAGTTGCGGATTTGAGCAATGATGTGACTATGGTAGAAGCCTTCCGCAATGGGGATGATATACATCAAATCACGGCAGCAAAGATATACCATGTTTCGCCCGAGGAGGTTACTCCCGATATGCGTAGAAATGCTAAAACAGCAAATTTCGGGATTCTATATGGGATTTCAGCTTTCGGACTTTCTGAGCGATTGAATATCCCTCGAAGCGAAGCGAAAATGCTTATTGATGGTTATCTGTCTACTTATCCACAAGTACATGAATACATGAATCAAAGTATCGAGCGTGCGCGTGAATTGCAATATGTTACCACCGAATTCGGTAGACGACGAATGTTGCCTGAGATTAGTTCGCGCAATGCCGTGGTGAGGAGCTTCTCTGAGCGCAATGCCATTAATGCTCCTATACAAGGCACGGCAGCCGACATTATAAAACTTGCGATGGTGCGAATTTTCAAAAGATTCAAAGATGAGGGATTAAAATCTAAGATGATAATGCAGGTACACGATGAACTCAATTTTGATGTAGTGCCCGATGAAATAGAAAAGGTTACCGATATAGTAACAAAAGAAATGCAGGGGGCGTATAATGGTCGTGTGCCACTCACATCATCATATAATACTGGAAATAACTGGCTTGAAGCTCATTAATTCACATTTAATTATGGCTATAATCTATAATATTAAGAGCGGAAAAAATACAAAAGCGGTGTATTATATGCGATGCGTATGCCGCCGAATCATTCCATCTGCTTTTTTTAGGATGCGTCGAGAATCTCTTATTTCTAAGGCAAAAAAACGTCATGATTTCGATTATATAATGGAACGTGTGAATTATTATAATAAACTGCAATTCTGCACTCAACCATTGTCAAAAGGGTTTCAAATAAGAAGTCTTAAAAAGGATGGTGGATCATCATATTTCTACGACACTCATGAATTTACACGTTGGTTCGACCCCGATAAAATCATTGCCACCGAATGGGGCGATGTAACATATATTCCCGACGAACCGGCAATTGTGAAAAGTCGTCCCATATCGGGCGACAATAAAAACTCGGTGGTGATGAAATTGGATAAAATAAGACACTTTCTTTTTGTTGATGATAATAGGGCATGGGAAGAAAAGTGCGATCGCGTGATTTTCAGGGGGAAAATACCGGGGAAAGAAAAGCGTGAACGATTTTTTAATATGTATTTTGGTGATCCGCTGTGTGATTTAGGAGATACGAGTAGAAACGGAATCGTGGAGTGGCACACAGGGAAACGCACCCTTGATGAGCATCTTCAATTTAAATTCATTTTGGCACTTGAGGGAAATGATGTGGCAAGTAACTTGAAGTGGGTAATGTCATCCGCATCTGTAGCTGTAATGCCGCGACCAGAATTTGAAACATGGTTTATGGAGGGAAGATTAATTCCCGATTACCATTATATTGAGATAAAACCCGATTTCAGCGATCTGCATGAGCGTATTCAATACTACTTGAATCGCCCGGATGAAGCTAAAAAAATCATTCATAACGCCAATGAATATGTGCGCCAGTTTCGTGATAATGAACGTGAGAAAATTATTTCAGTGCTTACCCTTGATAAATACATATCACTCGTAAATGAATGTGAAAATAATAAAGAAGCAGAAAAGTAATGTTTAAACTGTGTTAATGTGGGTGATTTTTGTGTCGAAAAACTGTGTTTAACAACATAAAAAGTCATACATTTGTACTGTGTTTTTCATGGTATTAGATTTAAGGTTAATTAAGGTTGATTGTCGGGAGACAATCAATTTTTTTTTGCCCCTTTTTTTATATTTACTCCGTTAATCTTTTTTAATTTTATCGAGTACGCCTTTCATATTTTATTTTAATTACCTTTGTAAC
>CAZYEO010000116.1:0-7526 GCA_964646495.1 uncultured Muribaculaceae bacterium | reverse complement strand
TAATTTTAAGATGTTAATAATAAAAAAACGATATGATGCGCGCCATCTAAATCCTAATAAACTTTCTCTGATTCTTGTGAAAAACTACAGAATATTTGAATAAATTTCATTACTTTGCATAATCAAAGAATCAATTAATAAACGTAGATTTTATTTTAATGTTCAAGAATAAAAGAATTATTTTTATATTATTTTTTTTTATCTCCATAACGAGTGTTTATGCGGGTGAGAAGCTATTTGTAATCAATCTCAATCAAGAGGTGGGGTCTACATCGTGGCGATATATTCAGAAAGGATTGATTGAGGCTGATAAATCGAATGCTACTGCGGTAATGATACACATGAATACTTATGGTGGCAGTCTGGAATATGCAGATTCTATTAGAACCTCTATCCTAAATTATAATCGTCCGATATATACCTTTATCGACAATAATGCGGCATCGGCAGGGGCATTAATAGCAATTGCTTGCGATTCAATATTTATGCGACCCGGTGCGAGCATAGGAGCTGCCACTGTGGTGAATGGCAGTGGAGAGGCTATGCCCGATAAGTACCAGTCGTATATGCGGTCAATCATTCGTGCCACCGCCGAAACACATGGAAAGATTAAAAAGGTGGATAGCAACGGAGACACCGTGGAAGTGTGGTTTCGCAATCCTATCATAGCCGAAGCTATGGTAGACCCTCGCACAATAGTCCCCGAAATAGGAGATGATTCTTCTCGAGTTGTGACCTTTACCTCGAAAGAAGCTGTAAAATATGGATTTTGTGATGGTGAGGCTAATTCCATTCAAGCAATAGCGAAAGATTATTTGCATTATGGGAATGATTACAATATCATAAAATATGAACCCACAATTTGGGATACAATATTTGGGTTTCTTACCAATCCGGGTTTTCAGGCAGTACTGATAATGATTATCATCGGGGGTATATATTTCGAGTTGCAATCTCCGGGCATGGGCTTTCCATCGGCAGCCGTAGTAATAGCAGCTACGTTATATTTTATTCCACTCTATATGGAAGGAGCGGCTTCCGGAGTAGAGATATTGATTTTTTTCATAGGAGTAGTACTATTGGCACTTGAAATATTTGTGATTCCGGGGTGGGGGGTTGCAGGAATTTCCGGTATTATATTAATAATAGCATCTTTGTTTTTTGCAATAATTGATAATATTATGTTTGATCTTGACTTTGTTCCGAAAGATAATTTTTATACAGCCTTATTTACCGTAATTGGAGGCATAATATTGGGTGTAGGGGTAATATTGTACTTATCCCATAAAATTGGTTCTAAAAAAGGATTTATGAAAAATTCTGCACTTCATTTAGAACAGAAGATTGAAGATGGTTATGTGGGAGTTCCTACAAATTTATCTAAATGTGTGGGCTTGAATGGTGTTTCGGCTACTGTATTACGACCTTCAGGCAAAATAAGCATTGATGGCACTCTATACGATGCAGTTTCGATAGAAGGATATCTAGAAGCTGATAAAAAAGTGAAAGTAGTGAAGTATGAAAATACTCAGCTATATGTTATACAAGACGAAAAATAATGAAATAAATAATGGAAGATTTAAAATATTTAGGAATTATACCTGCCAGATATGCATCAACCCGATTTCCGGGAAAGCCTCTTGCTCTCATTGATGGCATTTCGATGATAGAAAGAGTATATAGGCAAGTATCAATCGTTCTTGATAGGGTATTTGTGGCTACTGACGACACACGCATTTATGATGCCGTTTTACAATTTGGTGGAAATGTTGTAATGACAAGTACCTCTCATAGAAGTGGAACAGATCGTTGCCGTGAAGCATACCAAATGATAAATGATGGTGAAGATGTGGTAATAAATATTCAAGGTGATGAACCTTTTATTCAGCCATCACAAATAAGAGAAATTATGGCTTGTTTTAATGATACTTCCACTGATATAGCAACTTTGGTGCGACGATTTGATTCAGCCGGAGGATATGCCAAACTTGAGGATCCGAATACACCCAAAGTTATAATTGATAAAAAAATGAATGCCAAGTATTTTTCACGTTCAGTAATTCCGTATATTAGAGGATATGAAAAAAATGAATGGACATGTAGGCATGATTATTATGTGCACGTGGGTATGTATGCCTACCGTAGTAGCGTTTTGGATCAAATAACTGAATTACCACAATCGTCACTGGAAATATCTGAATCGTTAGAGCAATTAAGATGGCTTGAAAATGGATATTCGATAAAGGTTGGCATTACTGCCTGTGAAACCATAGGAATAGATACCCCCGAAGATTTAAAAAATGCAGAAAAATTAATTCGCAATGGGGAAATCTAATATATTTACACAAAAACCGCCAATCAAGGATTTTGATATGGTAGAAATGTCTCCGGTACATTCGGAAATTTTGGACAATGGAGTAAAATTAAATATTATCGATAGGGGTAATCAGCCGGTGTGCAGATTGGATATTGTGTTTTCGGGGGGGATTTACGAACAAGCTCACCCGATTGTAGCGCAAACCGTGGTATCCTCAGTAAGATATGGTGCAGAAGGGTTTACATCAGAAGAAATTGCGGAAAAACTCGATTTTTGCGGGGCATGGTTTAGTGGCACGGCACACGATCATCATACATCATTCACATTATATTCCACAAATAGTTGTTTTGCTGAAATATTACCTATGATTGAATCAATGATCAAGAATCCTACATTTCCTGAAAAGGAATGTAGCGTGCATATTGGCAGAATGGAGAGCAGGTTGAAAACAAAAATGCAAAAAGTAGATTATCTCGCTACGATGGCTTTCTATAATAAATTCTTCGGAGACTCTCATCCATTGGGTAGGATGACATCAATAGATGATATAAAGTCTTTGAATGTGGAAATGCTTAGAGATTTTGTGAGAGAATATTATAATTCTATGAATTGTGAGATATTTATATCAGGATTACCCGATGAAAATATTATCAATGAAATAAAAAACAGATTTGGCATACGATGGGGAAATCAAACATTAGCGCATAAACACAACTGTCCGGTTATTGAATTTAAGAATTTGAAATCGATAATTGATAAGCCCGATGCCATACAATGTGGAGTGGTTATGGCTATGCAAGGAGTGCCAAGAAATGCGAATGACTATATACCATTGAGATTGCTGATAATTCTTCTCGGGGGATTTTTTGGCAGTAGATTAATGAAAAATATTAGGGAAGAAAAAGGATATACATACGGAATTGGAGCCGGACTCAGCGGACGTACTGATTGCTCTTATATTACAATTTCAAGCCAGTGTGACACTAAATATGTGGATGCCCTTATTGATGAGGTGAAAAAAGAGATAATAAAACTACAAACGGAGAGGGTTACCGATGAGGAAATAGAAATTTTACGATCATATATGATGAGCGATATGGTGAAAACTGTTGATACACCATTTACAATCGCAGATTATTGCATTACCTCTTTATGTAATGCAATTCCTGATGACTATTTTGCGAATCAAGTAGAATGGATAAAGAAGATATCTCCTGAGATATTAATGGAAATGGCACAAAAATATCTTGATATTAATAATATGATAATATCTGTGGCAGGAGATAAAAAGATTATAGAATGTGGAGATGTATCTGCCATGGAAATCTAATTTTTTGAGGATTAAAAAATTAGATTTGTAAGTAAGTCACCCCATGAAAGAAAATTTAACTAAAAATCAAAGTTCAATATTGTATAGAATGAAGAATTTTTCCGAAATTTGCAATTTGAAACAGAAGATCAATTTATAATAAAATATTCAGGACTCATGACAAAAAAGAGTGCATTACAAAAAGCTCGCGCGTCATATCAGCCAAAGTTGCCATCTGCACTTTGGGGCGCAGTAAAAGCTGTTGAGGGAGAATCTACTCAATCGGTTGCAAATCAGAATGAAATTAAAGAGCTTTTTCCCTCTACTTACGGGTTGCCAATGCTCACATTTGAAAAAACTACAGCACCTAAAGCGACTAAACCTATTAATGTAGGTGTGATATTGTCAGGTGGACAAGCACCTGGTGGTCACAACGTGATAAGCGGTTTGTTTGACGGTATTAAATCGATTAACAAGGATAGCCATTTATACGGATTCCTAATGGGACCAGGTGGATTTGTTGATCACCAATATATAGAACTAACAAACGATATTATCAACGAATACCGTAATACAGGCGGATTTGATATTATCGGATCGGGACGTACAAAACTCGAAACAAAAGAACAATTTGATAAAGGTCTTGAAATCCTAAAACAATTGGATATTAAGGCTCTTGTGATTATTGGTGGCGATGATTCAAACACAAATGCTGCTGTACTTGCAGAATACTATAAAGATAAAAATGCCGGTGTACAAGTAATAGGATGCCCTAAAACAATTGATGGCGACCTTAAAAACGAAATGATTGAAACTTCATTTGGTTTTGATACAGCTACTAAAGTTTATTCCGAAGTTATCGGTAATATACAACGTGATTGTAACTCAGCTAAAAAATACTGGCACTTTATTAAGTTAATGGGTCGTAGTGCATCGCATATTGCTCTTGAATGTGCATTGCAAACTCAACCTAACTATTGTATCATATCGGAAGAAGTGGAAGCTCGCCAGCTTACTCTTGCCGATATTGTTAATGATATTGCTGAAGTAGTGGCAAAACGTGCAGCTAAGGGGGATAATTTCGGAACAGTTTTGATTCCTGAAGGGTTAATTGAATTTATTCCTGCGATGAAAGTCCTTATTGCTGAACTTAATGAAATGCTTGCCGCTCATGCTGAATTTGCGACAATGGACAAAGAGGCTCAACGCGCTTTCGTAATTTCTAATCTTTCAAAAGAAAATGCTGCTATTTTTGAATCTCTTCCCGAAGGTGTTGCTCGTCAGCTTACTCTTGATAGAGATCCTCATGGAAATGTACAAGTTTCTCTTATCGAAACAGAGAAACTATTGAGTGAGATGATTGGGAATCGTTTGGCAGAAATGAAAGCAGAAGGTAAATATGTAGGCAAATTTGCTTCGTTACATCATTTCTTTGGATATGAAGGACGTTGTGCAGATCCTTCAAACTTTGATGCTGACTATTGCTATGCATTAGGATATAATGCTGCTCAACTCGTAAATAGTGGCGCAACAGGATATATGTCGTCGGTTCGTAATCTTACTAAGCCTTCGGTTCAGTGGATTGCAGGTGGTATTCCTATCACAATGATGATGAATATGGAACGCCGTCATGGAGAAATGAAACCGGTAATTCAAAAAGCATTGGTAGATCTTGATGGAAAACCATTCCATAAATTTGTTGCTAATCGTGAAGAATGGGCTCAGAACACTTGTTATACATATCCTGGTCCAATTCAATATTTCGGACCTGCTGAAGTTTGCGACCAACCATCGCGTACACTTTACTACGAACAAGGTGGAAAATAATCTTTAAGAATTTTGATATAAAAATGCCGTGTCAATAGATTAAATTTATGACACGGCATTTTTTATTTGAATATGCTCAATTCATAATCTAAATATGGAGTCTTAGCATTCGTAGCGTCAAGTATGGAGTGAAATAAAAATGATGTATCCCAAATTTTTAATGAATTACGCTTTAATGCAATGATTTTCTGAGGATACTTTTGAGCATATTTTTCGGAATACCATATAAAACATCCGGGATTATGCAGCTCTTTGTGATCCTCACCATGAAGATATTTGCCATCTTCACCTAATATTTCGCCATGGTCGGAAATATATATTAAAATAGCTTTTTCTGTTTTTAATGTATTGATAATTTGAGCTATAATCGTATCAGTGTATCTGATTGTATTATCATATGAATTTATCATGGCATTTTTGGTGCAAGATGATACGATGCGACTTTGTATGATAGGTTTGAAGTAACTCATACTGTCTGGAAAGTGAGAATTGTACCACCAATGTGATCCTATTGTATGTAGAATCATTAATTTTTTTGTGTTAATACCATTCAATTCTTCTTTGAAAATTGGAATTAAATCTCCATCGAGCCATTTATCGAAAGTATATACAGTCTTTCCGCTATTTGCATATATTAATGTGTCGCATTCATTCATGAAATACTTATAAGTTGATACAGCCTCTTGATTTGCGAGCCATGAAGTGCGAAATCCTCCTTTTTTTAATATTGGTATGAAAGAACTTTCAGTATATCCTATTTCTCGATTATTAGCGTTGGCACGAGTAAGAATATATGGGATGGATGTGTGAGTAAGCCAATTTATAGAATAAACAGCAGGAAATGAAACTAAATTCTTTTCTTTGGATAACAAAGGCATAGTTTCTCGATTGTATCCGTTCATTTGAATATGATCGGCTCTTAGAGATTCTCCGATTATTAAAACAACCGACAATGAATCTTCATCGCAAATTGGAGCAATTGGAAATGTGTTGCGCTGTGTTGCTATTTCACGTTTTTCAATATTATATTGCCATATATTTTCAATAATGTTTAATGGCATTTTATTGGTAATAGGTCTTTTTAATGGCTTTATAGAATAGGTCGATATTAAGATTGCAAGTGCCGATATGAACAATATAATTGATGCTTTTTGTGAAATTGATACATACCTAAAACGGATGTAAATTATTATGGCTGAAAATAATAATGTGAGGCAAAGAAGTAAAACCAGCTCCCAACTTACCATTGTCATGCATGTGTTAAGATCATTCACAATAGCTAACTCTACGATGGTGGGCGTTAATGTTACATTTGCAGTATATCTAAAATAGGCAAGTGAAGTGCAGATAAGTGTCAATGTGGGAAAAACAATGGCAAAACAATATTTGTTGATCGATATTAGACTTATAAGACTAAACGAAATTAAAAAGATAATACCCATTTGTGCTATTATGAAAACCGAATCTTTAAAGCCTGATATCGGGGTATCATAAAACTCTGCAACTGTGTAGGCAAAGAAGAATAGTACGGTAGTTGCAAAAATAAAGATTAAAAAGATATATGATTTGGATAAGTGAAAGATATGTTTCATTTTTGCAAATGTGATATTATATCAATTATTTTTTGTGCCGAGTGGTTATTATTGTAAATGCTCTCTATGATTTTTATTCTTTCGCTATACTCTATTTCTGTTGGTGGATTTTGGAAACTGCCATTGATTGCATCAATGATTTCGTGTGTAGTAGTCGCAACTTTGCAAACCCCGGTCAGTGTTTTATCGGTAAGCATTTCGGGGTTGGCAATGCAATCTCCTCTTCCATCCAACAAAGCATGAATAAGTTTTAATTTTATTCCTGTGGGTTGAAATGTGATAAGCAAGTTTACTTGTGCCTCGGAAATAAGGTAATGCATGGTTTCGTTATCAGGATTTGCAATCAATTCAGCATTTGGGGTGTTTTTAATTTTATTCTCCATTACACAATCTGGATTCTTACCTGCAATAATAAATCTTATATTATTTAATGATGAAACTATATTATTAAGTATATAATTGACCGCTTTTATATTTTCCT
>CAZYEO010000115.1:0-7572 GCA_964646495.1 uncultured Muribaculaceae bacterium | reverse complement strand
GATAGGGTGGGGTTATTACTCGGTTATATTAATTTTGAATTGGTAATTAATAGTTTCCTCACCAGTTGTACTATATGCTATTATTTTTGCTGATATAGCTCCTGTCTTTGACGAATTAGGAATTTTGAGGCTAAATTGCTGCATATTCCCATTTTTCTTGCCCATGAATTTTTCCTTTTTTGAATACATTCCGTCACCGTTAAAATCAATATATAGCATAGTATTTTTATGATTACTTGGAACTGTGAGAGAGTATTTTAAGTTTGTACCAGGTTTGGAGCTATAAATAGCTTCAGATTGAGTCTCTGGAGTGTTGTAAGCAATGATTGAGGCTAATTTTTCATTGACGAATAACTTACTGAAATATTTATTGAACACGTTGAAAGCCATAGTATAAGCATCCCCTTGTGGTGTAGTAGGGAATGAAGTGCTATGGTCATTAGCCCAATTAATATCGTGTGAGTACCAGTCTTTACCAGTCATGCCTTTTTTGCCGTTTTGCAAGTCAGTGAGATAAGATTTCCAACGAGGATAGTAAAAGTTTTTTATCATACCTCCCCATAAGCGGTTGGAATAATCGGCAAGTGCCCCATTCGTTTCATCCCAAGTGCTAATGAGCATACGAGCATTTTTCTCCAACCAAACTTTGTCGGTATCGGTGGCTCCGGCATCGCGTGCTTCGGGTTCATCAGCGATGGATTTTGCTTGTTCAACCCATTTTCCAAGCATACAGTTATGGGAAGTGTTGAGCATGGAGTCCATGTCGAGCATCATGTCAAGAAAACGATTGCTAAGATTCTTAAATTCAGTTGTTTTATTTTCATCGAATGCTGTACTCATTTGTGAAAGCAAGGTAAAGGAGTAGTCAACTAAACTTTGACGAGTTGTCTCGACTATATCATTACGATAGTTTTCATTTTTCAATAGTTCGTCATTCTTAGCCATTAAAAGGTTGTAAGTAGCCATTCTCACTTTGTTTACATCCCAACTTATGTTGCAAAATCCCCACGTTGATGCCTTTTTGGCTTTAAGGCTTGGGCGCGCACAAAATACAGCTTCTGCCGGTCCTTGGTTTGGATATGAGCTTAAATTTTTAATTTCTTGATAGTTGTATATGGAATTTCCTAATAGTTGCCATGCCGGTGACAAATTTTCATCAACGTTATCAGTCCCATATCGAGCTTTAGCATATTCTGTTAACCATTCGTCCATATTCATTGATCGGCGCCATGGCATTTCGAAGAGGGCATCAAAAAGCATTGGATTGTTCTCGATTCCTTCCGGAGTTGCACCAACTCCTCTCAGAGTCGTATTACCGTATGTTTTATGGCAATTGTAATATTCATTGATAGTGCGTTGTAATCTTCCATGCATACCTACTTTCCCTCCAAAATTGTTGAGGACACAGAATATCATGTCGTGATCATCAAAACTACCATCCCAATCCTTTGTAGCATCAGCATACAGATCGAGTATTATCATACGTTTTTTCTTAACTGTAGATTTTAATTCTTGTCCAGGGTTTCCAATCCAGTGTTGTACTACCCATTGAGTAGTGTCGCCAATGTTTGAATCAAGTGTAGAAATAATCTTAGAGAATGCTAATTCTTTATTGCCTTTTACTTTAAGAATATTTCCTCCACTTCCTTCGTGCAGAAGATCCATGCTGTAATATTTAGATGTTCCCATTATTGCTTTTTGGTGTCTATAGAATATTTCAGACATCTTTTCAAAATTGTCAGAGTTGGGGTCTATCATTGATGGACTCTTAAAGCCATCAACCCAACCTCCGCCATCTTTTATATCGTCACTCCATGTCATTTTAGTAGTATTCTTACTTCCGAATATAATAGGGACTAAACCGGCAAAACCGGGAAGAACAGGCTTCATACCCAAAGCTCGTTGGCGTTCCAGAATCTTTTTTGCTAAAGCCTCTTGGCGAGCATACCACCATTTAGGATTTGGTCCACCCCAACCTGTTAAGTTGCCCATGAGCCACCATGCTTGGTAGCTGGGACCCGGAACAAATGAATTTACATCATCTTCGGAATAGCCCAAATCGATCATAATGTTACGCCACACGGCTTCCATACCTATACCCATCAATGGCATGTTGATACCGTGTAGAGCCATCCAATCAATTTCTTTTTGCCAGCGCTCCCACGTCCATGGTGCACACGAATATGAAAGCGTGCAATAATTCATGTAATAGCGACAATCTCCTTCGCATTGGCGAGTTTCATCCTTTTTAGGCAAAGGAAGATTTGCTGTTTGTAAATCGGTTGTCAAATTATTCCATGCTAAATTAATGTGTGCATAGTGGTTAAGATACCAATTTAAACCAGTAGTTATGGCGATTTTATTGCTACCTTTTATGCATGGCTTATTATCTTGCGAGGTGATGATAAAGGTTTCTTTGCCATCGGTTGCTATTGAGCTATCGAGTATTATCACAAAGCGTTCTGACGCACCATATCCACCGATACGATTAATTAGGTCGCTTATAGATTGCGGATTTGTGACACTTGATGCATGCGCTGCAAAACATGGAATAATGCTTATAAAGCAAATTAAGATTAATTTTGAATAGTTTTGGTTCATAAAAATAGAATGATTCGGTTATAAATTGTACATGAATATATTTCACGAAGATAGTTAATAATATTATAAATAGACTTATCTAACCTAACTATATTAAAATATTAATTGTTACCTTTACTATTATTATAAATTTTATTGAAATGGCACATCATCACGATCATTCACACGATGCATCGACCAAGAATATCTCAGTGGTATTTTTTCTTAATGCGTTTTTTGTAGTTGTAGAACTTGTGGGTGGAATCCTCACAAATAGTATTGCAATTCTTTCGGATGCGCTTCATGATTTTGGTGATTGCTTATCGCTTGCTGTGGCGTGGATATTACAGAAAAAAGCAAAGAAAGGTAGTGATAATAAGTATTCCTATGGTTATAAACGATTTTCTCTACTTGGTTCTGTGTTTTTGTCCGGTGTTCTAACCATAAGCTCAATTTTTGTGATATTTGAAGCAGTAAAGCGTCTTGCTGCTCCCGAAACGGTTCATGCCGAGGGTATGTTGTGGCTTGCAGTTGCCGGAATAGTGATAAACGGCGCGGCAGCCCTCCGTATAAAGAAAGGTGAATCGCTCAATGAAAAAGCAGTGTTTCTGCATGTCATGGAGGATGTGCTTGGCTGGGTGGCTGTGTTGATAGTGAGTGTGGTGATGATGTTTGTGGATATGCCTATTTTAGACCCGATTCTATCAATTGCAATCAGTTTATGGGTACTTGTGAATGTATATGGAAATATAAAAGAAACATTCAAAGTTTTTCTTCAAGCAATTCCGGATAATGTGGATATAACAGCACTTGAAAATAATTTGAATAATATCCCTGAGGTGAAATCCATACATGATCTTCATCTTTGGACTCTCGATGGTATTTCGCATGTTATGAGTTTGCATGTGGTTACCAATTCGCTCGACGACAGTTGCATAATAAAAGAGAAAATACATGAAATAGGGGAGTTGGTAGGTATCAATCATATTACTGTCGAGATTGAAATCGAAGATGATAAGTGTTTTTGTGATAATAATTGTGGAATTAAATTAAATTAATGATGGAAGTTTTCATTAATTAATATAAATTGCAAAAATACATAAAGTAACATATTTATATATTATAGCTTTTATTTGTGATATGAAATAATTTTTGATAGGTTAATTGTAAATATTATATAGCAAATGGCTGAATTTCTTATGCATTAGTGATAATTTTATTTTGAAAAGTAAATGTTATTATATATATTTGCAATGTGAAATAAAATTAAAAAACAACCTAAATACTAAAAATTGAAGAAATGAGTCTAAAGAAAAATCTATTGAAAAGATTAATTGTATTCTTTATGTTTGGCATTTTTGCAGCAATATCACTGTATGCAAAGCCAGATGCCAGAATGATAATTGCCAATCCTGGAGAGGATGCCGAGACGGAAATGCGTATTGGGTGGCATACAGACCCTGGTGTAGATGGTAGTTTTATCGAATACACAAAAAAAACAGATACCGAATGGAAAGATGCGAAAAAAATCATTGGCACTTATTCTGTATCCAATACATGGAATGGTATTGATACCAGAATAGGAAGCACAACTTTCACACAGGATATAACGGTGAATAAATATGGTGTAGTATTGCGCGAATTAGAGCCAAACACCGAATATATGTATCGTGTGGGATTAACCGAATTGTGCGAGCCACGCTTCTTTAAAACAGCCGGAGGTGATGAATTTAATTTTGCATGGATAAGCGATTATCATCATTATGATCCTCTACCCAACCGATTGAAAAATGCCATGAAGATGATTTCAACATTAATTTCTTCTAATAAAGAAATTGATTTTATATTATCTACCGGCGATGATGTTGCTTATGGTGGTAGCTATTCATATTGGCAGGATTTATTGGCAAGTGATCATTTCAGAGACTATATGTGGGTCACGACCAATGGAAATCATGATAATATGGATATATCCAACTCAAAGAATACACCGGCTTTTTATGGCGATACACACAATAATCCTCGCAATGGCTATTCAGGACAAGAGGGGGTTTCGTATTTCTTTAAATATAAAAATTCATTGTGGATTGTTCTAAATTCAGAAGATTTAAATAGTGCAGCGCAAGTGCCTAAAGCACAAGAATGGGCAGCAAATGTAATCAAAAGAAATCCGTCACAGTATATTTTCTTTGTTCAACACTATCAATGGTTTAGTGGAAATACAGGGTCATACAGCAGCAAAGGATTTACTCGTTGGAATGAATTTTTTGATAAATGGGGTGTAGATATAGCTTTCGGAGGAAACGAGCACATATATGTGAGAACAAAACCGATATATAATAAACTGGTATCTACAGAGCCAGGAAAAGGTACTGTATATCTTCAAGCTCCATCGAGCGATGGGGATAGAGGTGTTACCTTGAGCGCTTCAATATCCAACAATGTCGATAAAATTGCAAGTAGATGGGCTAATGGATTGACTACAATTGGTGGATCTTTTGTAACTGTAACTGAAAATGGAGTAGAAGTCGCATTATACGATCATACAGGACTAAGTCGCGACTATGAAGAAATTGTTGCAAATCGTCCCGATCCAAATACATTACCTCCAGTTGTGACTTATGTAGAACCGGAAGTATTGACAGATGTAAAAACTGGAGTGCCAATGGAACTCGTTTTCAGCGGTAAAATGGACAGAGCAAGTGTGGAAAGTGCAATCAGCCTATCGCCATCGGCTCCAATATCATTTACATGGATCAACAATAATACCATAAGCATTGATATTACGAAACTTGAATATAGTACAAATTACGTGCTCACAGTAGATGGAAGTATTGCAAAAAATGCGATAACAGGACAACAACTTGATGGTGCTAACAGTGGAACAGCAGGAAGCAACTATGTGTTGAATTTTACAACCAAGGCAGAGGAGGTAGTCGCTAATTTCTCGGCTGCTGAATGTGCTAAAGAATTGTTTAGATGTGGATTTGACACTCAAGAAGAGATGTCGGCTTGGACAGCTAAAGTAACAAACACTGAGTCTACTTGGCATTTGGCAACAGCTCCACGCATTACCGGAATACCTGAATTTTCAGCCATAAATCCTGATAGTAAATATTCGGCAGCGGTGTGGTATTCACGTACTCCTCAGGATGAAACTATTACTTCCCCATCGATATCGATTCCGGCAGGTGCTAAATGCTCATTTTATGCTTGTTTCAATGGAGTGTGGACTATGGATGCAAATCTTACACTATATGTAAATCCGGAGGATGGAACACCGACAAAGGTATTCGATGCATTCCTTTGGTCGCAAGACAACAATCATACAGATCCCAAATGGCTCCCATTTAATATTGATCTCGCTAATTATGCAGGTAAAAAAGTTACGTTCACATTCTCCTACAAGGGAACTTATGGCGATGATGCACTCGTCGATGATTTTGTAGTGTCCTCGTTAGATATTTCGGGTAATAGCACAGTTGAAATCTTAGAGGGAGAAAATGTACATTTTCAGGATGCTTCCACCGGATCACCAACATCATGGGCGTGGGTGTTTGATGGAGCTGTAACAACTACTTCTACCGAACAAAATCCTGTAATTAATTATAATGCTGCAGGGGAGTATAAAGTAACTCTTACTGCCTCAAATGCTACTTCATCAGATACAAAATCAATCGAAAAATTTGTAGTAGTAAGAGGTGTAGCCCCCACTGCAGTTATTGGACTCCCTGAAGAGGGGTATCTATCACCATGGATGGGTGTATATCTTCCTAAAGATGTAGAAGTAACATTCAAAGACAAATCAAAAGGAAATCCTAATCAATGGGCTTGGCAGTTACCAAACAGTAATACTCCTACCTCGTCTGTACAAAATCCTACCGTAGTATATTCAACACCTGGAGTGTATAGTGTAGGATTGCGAGTTACAAATGCCACAGGTACTCACAGCGACCAATATAATAATGCCATACAGATTGGTGGCGTTCAAAATATATGGAATATTGAAATGAACGAAGCCAATTCTATCGCACCGATAGCGTTGGGTGGTTGGTTTGGATATTATGGTGGCTCAAACTGGGTAGATATGCCGGGATTCGCTGAGTATTTTCATAAACCATTAGCAAAGGGAATGATACATTCTATAGATATTTTCTTTGCATCCGTTTCTACAATCACTCCCGATGCTGAAATCAAAGTCTCGGTAATGTCAAATGTGGATGGATTACCTGGTGAAGTTTTAGGTTCATCGGTATTAAAGGCAAGCGAATTGAAATTTAAAGCAGGAGAATATCTTTCCACATCATTTGCCTTCCAAGAACCGGTTTCGGTAGATACAGATTTCTTTGTTTCTATTGAGGGTATTCCATGCAATACAGATAACACCGGTGAAGATGCGATTGCAATGTATTGTTCGCCACGTCGTGCAGCAGGAGCAAAATCAACAGTATATCATTTACTCGATGAACTTGATGAGAATTATCAGCCCACCGGAGTGCGCAAATGGTGGAAAAATTCCGACGAATTCCTTTCATTTGCGATATCTCCAAAATTTGAATATGATGATGGAAGTGGAGTATCTGCTACACAAATAGCTGATATAACTTGTGATATATTGGTAAATAACGGAAATATTAATGCCATAACCAATGGAACATTAGAAAATATGTCTGTTTTTAATATTTCCGGACAACTAATTATTTCGACTACAAACAATTTTATTGCTGCGAGTGATTGGAATAAAGGTATATACATTGTAAAAACAATCGTGAGCGGAAAGCAATTCGTAAGAAAAATAAAGATTTAAAAAATCTATTCCTATATTAACTTTGCTAAGGGGGCTATTCGTACATTAAACGGATAGCCCTTGCTATTGGTTGGTGTTAGAATCAACCTATAGTGTATACAAACTGAGGGATAATATAAATTAAATAATTTTATTGCTGTCCGATAAAACTAACAATGACATATAAATAGTTCCCGAAACTTTGT
>CAZYEO010000114.1:0-7704 GCA_964646495.1 uncultured Muribaculaceae bacterium | reverse complement strand
GAATAAAAAGATATAATGGCTTATAGAGTAATTAGTCCTCCTTGGTATCTTTGGATTTAGATTCTTTTTTAGACATGGAGCTATTAATGTCTTTTTCCTCTTTGAGGTCTATTTCATTTTTATTTTTGTCTAAAACTTTATATTCAAGGTAGGCAAGTGATTGATCGGATATAACTTTGAATTTGCCTCCGAATTGTATTTTCCAACGGCGATATTCAGAAATCAGCCCCTTTTTTAAATATGCTTCAACAAATGGATGCACATACATCACAAAATTGTTGATATTAAGATCGTTTACAAGATATTCCACTTTCTCTTTCAATCTATCTGTAAAGAGTAAAGATGGTTGCACCTCACCTTTGCCGTAGCATGATGGGCATGCTTCGGATGTGAGAATGTCCAATGCAGGGCGCACGCGTTGGCGTGTGATTTGCATTAGTCCGAATTTGCTCAATGGCAAAATGTTGTGTCGTGCTCTATCGTTTGACATAACCTCGCGCATGTGCTCGTAGAGTGCCTGGCGATGTTCTGATTGTGCCATATCAATAAAGTCGATCACAATAATTCCCCCCATATCGCGAAGTCGCAATTGACGAGCGATCTCATCGGCAGCTCGCAAATTCACCTCAAGAGCATTGCTTTCTTGATTTGCACCGCTTTTTGATCTATTCCCCGAATTTACGTCAATCACATGTAGGGCTTCCGTATGCTCAATAATAATATAGGCTCCTGACTTAAATGAGACTGTTTTACCGAAAGAGGTTTTAACTTGCTTAGTAATATTATAGAAGTCAAATATAGGTTCCTCTTTATCATATAATTTTACAATCTCTTTGCGTTCCGGAGCTATGAGACTAACATAATTAGATATTTGTTGAAACATCTCTTCGTCGTTCACATATATGTTTTCAAACGAAGGGCTGAATATATCTCTTATTACGCCTAATGCACGGCTATCCTCTTCAAATATCAAAGAGGGAACGTCTGATTTTTGAGCTTTTGCAACAGCATCTTCCCAGCATTTTACCAAAGTTTTAAGCTCATGGTTGAGCTCTGCCACACGTTTATTTTCGGCTGATGTTCGTATTATGACACCGAAATTTTTGGGCTTAATACTCTCTATCAATTGTCGTAAACGTAATTTTTCTTCGGTTGCTTTAATCTTTTGCGATACCGAAATTTTATCGCTAAAAGGGATAAGTACAAGGAATCGTCCTGTGAATGACAAATCGGTAGTGAGGCGTGGACCTTTTGATGAAATAGGTTCTTTTGCGATTTGAACTAATAGCTCTTGTCCTACAGTGAGAGTGTCATTGATTGTGCCATGCTTATCGATGTCGGGCAATGATTTTAACTTGGATATTGAAGGTACATGTTTCTTATCCTCCAAAGCCTGTTTTACATATTGAGAATATGTGCTGAATTGTGATCCGAGATCTAAATAATGCAAGAACGCATCTTTTTCATAGCCGACGTTTACAAAAGCAGCGTTAAGTCCCGGCATAAGTTTTTTAACTTTTGCCACATAAATATTTCCCACGGCAAATGATTCGTCGCGTGATTCTTTTTGAAGAGAGACTAATCGTCCATCTTCGACTAATGCTATGGATATATCTTTTGACTTTACGTCAACTACGAGTTCACTTCTCATTAGAAGGCAATATATTGTTTTGTGTTAGTAGCGCTTCGGTGTGACAATATCTCTATCGGACACAAGGCGTATAATATTACTAACGTTTTAAAGGTCAATATGATTAATGGAATCTCTCCATCCTATCATTGATAAAGCACAAAGAACAAACGCGATAGAGAAATATAAAATTATAAACTATCCTGTTTGTTCTTAGTATGACTCTTATCAGAAAGATATTAGAAAGTGATTATTTTTTCTTATGTCTATTCTTTCTAAGTCTTTTTTTGCGCTTGTGCGTAGCCATCTTGTGGCCTTTTCTTTTCTTTCCGCTTGGCATCTTTCCTTTAGTTTATTAATTAAAAAATATGATTATTATATATATCGTTGTAAGACTATCAATTATTTTACTTCATCCATAAACACCTTAGCAGGCTTGAATGCAGGAATTTTATGTTCAGGAATAATGATAGTAGTATTTTTTGAGATATTACGAGCTGTTTTTTGTGAACGTGTCTTCACAATGAAGCTTCCAAACCCGCGGAGATATACATTCTTATCATCAGCAAGAGATTCTTTTACAATCTCCATAAATTTCTCTACGGTTTCTAATACGGACGCTTTGTCGATACCTGTTGATTTTGCAATCTCGTTTACGATGTCTGCTTTAGTCATTGCTATGTTTTTAATTTTTCGTTGTTATTTAATGTATTTACTCCACAAAGAAAAGTAGAGCATTTAAGAAAAAATTCCGCTTTACGCGGTGCTTATAATCTTAGTGTTCTAATTTTCAAGTGCAAATATCGTGTTTTTTTTTGATATAGCCATTACAAACCAATAATTTTTCTTCTAAAAAAATTAAACGTGAGCATAAAAACATTTTTTACACATTATATATGCGACAAAAATCTATAAAAAGGTATTGTTGAAACGTTTTTATCCGGTTCTTTTGCGCATCGATTATTGTATATTTTGAGAATAAGCCGGATTTTCATTAACTTTGCACTGTAATCGGCAATTCTGCCGATTTTTTAATTACGAGATTTTATTTTTATGGAAAAGAAGTTTACGTTTCCCTTCTTAATATTGGCAATATTATTCTGTGTGTTTTTGATTCTTGCCAATCTTATGGAGGTGAAGATAGTGCAATTAGGCTTTATAACTGCAACAGCGGGATTGGTAGTTTTTCCTGTGTCATATATACTCAATGATTGTATTGTTGAGGTATATGGATTTAGAAAAGCGCGTTTGGTGATATGGCTCGGTTTTTTGATGAATTTGATAGTGGTTATATTTCTCCAAGTAGCAATTATTCTACCTGCTAATGGTGAGTGGAGTGGGCAGGATGCAATGGAGGCAATATATGGCAATACGCCACGAATACTTTTGGGTAGTTTCACGGCATTTATTTGTGGATCTATGGTAAATGCTTATGTGATGAGTCGCATGAAAATATTGTCGGGCGGTAAGAATTTTTCTTTGCGTGCGATAGTATCTACTTTGATGGGTGAAAGCGTGGATTCGTTGATCTTTTTCCCGATAGCATTTTGGGGAATCGTGGATTTGAATACGTTGTTGATATTGATTGTGACACAGGCTGCATTAAAAACCGGCTATGAAATTATCGTTCTTCCTATTACTGTAAAGGTGGTTAATTTTATGAAGAGAAAAGAACAATGTGATGCATTTGATGAGGGTATTTCATATAAATGGTGGAGAATCGATCAATTCTAAAAATTATGAGTATTAATACTATATTTATAGATCTTGATGATACCCTTTGGGATTTTACCATGAATTCCGAATTGTCATTGAAGCATTCTTTTGAATCATTTGATCTTGAACGCTATTGTGCCGATTATCAACATTTCAGAGCAATATATAAAAAACGCAATGATGAATTGTGGGAGCTGTATCATTATGGCAAGATTGATAAAGAATATCTGGTGAATGAGCGTTTCAGGCACACGCTTGAAGCTATAGGATACAATCGCCTTGATATTTTGGAATTGGCTAAATCGATTGACACGGAATATCTTAGATTTCTTGCATTGCAACCGACGGTGGTGGAAGGGGCTGTGGAGTTGCTTCAATATTTAAATAATAAGTATGGTAAGATAGGGATTTTGAGCAATGGATTTAAAGGCGTTCAGGCTCAAAAATTGAAATCAGGTAATTTGGATTCGTACATTGATCTTATCGTATTATCGGAAGATGTAGGCATAACGAAGCCTTTGCGTGGTATTTTTGATAAAGCAGCATCGCTTCGCGAGGCGTTACCGGAGCAATGTATAATGATAGGTGATAATTATGATGCCGATATAATGGGGGCTTCCAATGCCGGATGGCATGCTATTCATTTCAATCGTAAAGGTGTTGCCATTGAGAATAGCGTGGCTGATTACACTGTGGCACGGTTGTGCGAAATTAAAGATATTCTTTAATAGTCACATGGAGTATTATGTATTAAGAAATAATATCACTCCCTTCAATGCCTGCAATTTTCGCCTTTAGATTATCGGCTTCATCGGCATTTATCGAAAGGGTAATTGAACATAGATTATCAAATTTTTGCTCCAATATATTAAGTTCGGTAGATTTTAATATTTTCATTACATCATTCATAACCAAATAGGGGAAAGTGAATGATATTTCTGCTTGCTCGTGGCATTCGATTACGCATCCGTTGTTGATGGCATCGGCAGCAGCTTCGCGATATGCCACTATTAACCCCGAAGTACCAAGTTTAATCCCTCCAAAATATCGCACTACGATTATCAATATATTGGTCACTTCGTAGGAGTTAATTTGCCCTAATATAGGTTTTCCGGCGGTTCCCGAAGGCTCACCATTATCGTTACTGGCAAATTCTAATCGATCAGCCCCAAGCATATATGCCCAGCATACATGGCGTGCATCATAATATTCTTTTTGATATTGTTTTATTATTTCTTTAGCTTCATCTGCCGATGATATAGGGATAGCAAAGGAAATAAATTTACTCATTTTCTCTTTGTATATTCCTTCGGATGGCTGTTTAAGTGTTTTGTAGAAATCGCTCATAAAATAAGGGGACTAACTTATGATTGCAAAGTTAGTCCCCAAAATCTAATATATAAAATTATAATCCTATTTTAATGCGATAAGATTAATATTTATGGTTATCGGGATTCTGTATTTCTTCGGCTGTAATAGGTTTTTTATTCATCGAATACCACGCATAAGCTATATATCCTACTACAAACGGTAAGATTATCGATACGAAACTCATCACCGTAAGTGTGTATTCACTCGACGAGCTGTTGTAAATAGTAAGGGAGCTTGAGGGGTCGAGCAGTGAAGGGTAATATGGGGTATTATTGTAGCCTGCAATCCAGAATAGAGATAGAATTACAAGAATAGTTCCGATACCGCTAAACCATATTCCTTGGGTATAGTGCTTTGAGAATACCGAGCGTATCACTGCATACAATACGCCAACTACGCCAAGAAGAAATGCAATGAGAGCCCACCATAATGTAATAAAATTATGAAAATATTTGAATGGCACTATTTCAAATGAATTGGGTACTACAGGTATTCCATTGGCAGTGGTAAGTTGATAGCCACTTGCTGTGAGTAGGAGTGCAACGTAAGTAAGAAACAATACAACGAAAATGGCAGCATTGATCAAGAGACTCTTTTTTGTCTTTATAAAAAGAGGTTCATAATCAATATCGTTCATGAAATATAGGCACGCCTGCGTGCGAGCAAGGAATAAAACAGTAAGTCCTAAAAGTAAATTTTTCCAATTTGACATTGCTTCCCACCCGCGAGTATCTGCCCATCGTGATATTACAGGGGAGTTGGGGTCGAGGAGGTTCTGTTTTTCAACGGTGAACTCTCCTCCAAAGAAAAACATTGAGACTGCCACTCCTAATAATATACACCCTACAGCACCATTGATAAATAGAAATGTATCGTAGGTTTTGGTTCCATATATATTTCCGGCTTTGCTACGGTATTTATATGACACGGCTTGCAGTATAAAACTAAAAAGAATTAATATCCACAACCAATATGCGCCTCCGAAACTGGTAGAGTAGAATAGGGGGAATGATGCAAAAAATGCTCCTCCAAATACTACCAATGTGGTGAATGTAAGTTCCCACTTCCTACCAATGGAATTAACTATCATGGATTGAGCCAATGTGCTTTTTGAGCTAAGCAACATTGTTTGTCCTCCCTGTACAAAAAGAAGGAACACTAAGCAGGCTCCCAATACTGAGATTAAAAGCCACCAATATATTTGCAATAATTCGTAAGTCATCATATTTTAATTTTTATTTTCAATGTTGGTTTTTGAATCTTTACTGATTTGATTGAGCATAATACTTATTTCGGCAATCAGTAGTCCCGTAAATACTATCGCAAACATGAAGAATGTAATTTGCACAGTGGATGATTCCACATTGGATATTGCGGCACGTGTAGGCATTAGCCCTTCGATAACCCACGGTTGTCTTCCGAGTTCGGCTGTAACCCATCCTGCTTCTGTGCACACCCACACAACTATGATTGTGAGCATCGATATCCACTGCATCCATTTTGAATTTTGCATTATTTTGGATTTATATAGCATTATAGCTACAACGATAAAGAAGAAAAGTAGATATGCTCCTCCTAATACCATAATGTGGAATGAATAGAAAACCAAATCTACATTGGGTACTGCTTCACGTGGGTGATCAAAATAACCATATCCAAAATATTTGTAATTTTCATTCAGTGCGGCATGCGCACTATCCATTGCTTCTTTGTTTCCGGCTATTTTTGCTTTGTCGAATGCACGCAGCGAATTGTGAGCAATTTTCCCCCGTTCGATTCTTTCGGCGTAGGACACTGTGCGAATGGTGTCGCCATTTTCTTTAAGCTCTATACCACTCACGATATCATTGATGCCTGGGACAAATGCGTTGGCATCCCCTTTTGCAAGCCATGACAATACTTTGGGTAAAGAAATTTCCCAATAAAATTCTTTCTCGTCGTTCTCATAGGTCTTCTTAGGATTAACAAACCCCCATGCTACGATACTCTGACCGCATTTACCTTCGTATAATCCTTCCATTGCAGCAAGTTTCATTGGCTGTACCTTTGCCACAGCTTTAGCCGATCCGTCACCTGTGTAAAGTGTGATTAATATTCCGGCGATTCCTACCCACACAGCTACTTTCATACTGCGAGTTGCCATCTCCACGTTTCGTTTTTTTAGCATTAACCATGCACTTACACCGATTACAAATGCCGATGCAATTACCCAGCCTTGGAGTACCGTGTGGAAAAATTTATTTACTGCCACGGGAGATGAGACCACTTCCCAGAAATTATCCATAATATTGCGCATCTGATCGGGATCAAATTTCATCCCTACAGGATATTGCATCCACGCGTTTGCTACAAGTATCCAAAGTGCCGAAAGGCTTGCTCCGATGGCGGTGAGCCAAGTAGCGGTGAGGTGAAATCCCTTGCCAACTTTTTTCCATCCAAAAAACATTATGGCAATAAAGGTGGATTCCATGAAGAAGGCAAGTAGCCCTTCAATAGCTAATGGAGCTCCGAAAATATCCCCTACAAACCAACTATAATTAGACCAGTTTGTGCCAAATTCAAATTCTAGAATAATACCGGTTGCGACTCCAATCGCAAAATTTATTCCAAATAGAGTCATCCAGAACTTCGTAATACCAAGCCATCGCGTGTCTTTTGTACGCACATAAATGGTTTCCATAATAGCTACAATCACCGACAAGCCGAGGGTTAGCGGAACAAAAAGCCAATGATACATAGCAGTGAGAGCAAATTGCGCTCTTGACCAATCAACTACACTTATAAGGTCATTCATGCTTAATAAAATTTATTGTTTATTATATTGTTGTTAATTTCTATCTTTTAAAAGTTCAGTTCTTACATATTGTGCTTTTTCTTCATCTGTGTCACACTGCTGATTAAGAATATTGGGAAAGAAAAGCAATTTTAAAATAATAAAGAATATGAATAGTTTTATCAGAATTACAATCCAAAGGGTTTTGCCAATG
>CAZYEO010000113.1:0-7763 GCA_964646495.1 uncultured Muribaculaceae bacterium | reverse complement strand
AAGAGCAATCAAGATTTACATCTCAATTGCTCTTTTTATGATATTTAAATGCCGTTTCTTATCCCAAGAAACCCAAGAGTACACCGGCTGCTACAGCAGATCCGATTACACCTGCCACATTAGGGCCCATTGCGTGCATCAATAAATAATTTGAAGGATCATATTTAAGACCCATATTATTAGATATACGAGCTGACATTGGTACAGCAGATACTCCGGCATTTCCAATAAGTGGATTGATCTTCTTATCCTTTCCTAAGAATAGGTTGAAGAATTTCACAAATAATACACCCGAAGCGGATGCAATGATAAATGCCATGAAGCCTAAGAAGAAGATAAAGATAGTTTCCTTTGTGAGGAATTCTGATGCTTGAGTTGAAGCACCTACTGTCATACCGAGCAATATTGTGATTGTATCGGTAAGGGCATTGCTCGCTGTCTTTGCAAGACGTGTAGTAACACCACTTTCTCTCAACAGGTTACCAAAAAATAGCATACCAAGCAAAGGAAGCCCGGAAGGCACTACAAAACATGTAAGAATCAACCCAATGATAGGGAACAAAATCTTTTCGTTTTGCGATACGGCACGCGCCGGTTTCATCTTAATCAATCGCTCTTTTTTGGTAGTGAATAGCTTCATTATCGGTGGCTGAATCACAGGCACAAGAGCCATATATGAATATGCTGACACTGCTATTGCTCCCATTAAGTTGGGTGCAAGTTTCGATGACAAGAAAATAGCTGTAGGTCCATCGGCACCACCGATGATTGCTATAGCACCTGCTTGATCTGGGGCAAAATTTAAAGCTAACGCTACCATATAAGCTCCAAAGATACCAAATTGAGCAGCTGCTCCGATAAGCATCAATTTAGGATTTGATATCAATGAAGAAAAATCTGTCATGGCTCCGATACCTAAGAAAATCAAAGGTGGATACCAGCCTGCACTTACACCATTGTATAGGATATTAAGCACAGAACCTTCTTCATAAATACCGATTTCATTTCCCGGTGCAAAAGGGATATTCCCAATAAGAATACCAAATCCGATTGGCACGAGCAACATCGGTTCAAAATCTTTCTTTATCGCAAGATAAATGAAAAATAAACCGAAGCATAACATTATCAGATTCACGAATTCACAATTCGCAAATCCTGTAAATTCCCAGAATTGTCTGAGGTTTTCGCCTATAAAATTTGAATTCATCAGACTATCCTATTACAAGAAGATCAGCTCCTTCGAGTACAGAGTCTCCTTTATTTACAATTATTGACTTCACTACACCACTTGTGGAAGTGTGAATATTGTTTTCCATTTTCATGGCTTCCAATATCGCCACAGTGTCACCACTCTTCACAGTGTCACCTACTTTTACCTTAATATCAAGTATAACCCCTGGAAGTGGAGATTTAACAGCGCTTTCACCTGTAGATACTGTAGGTTTAGCTATTACTTTTGTTCCAGATTCGCTACGTGGTGCAGCCGATGGTTTTACTTTATTAATTTGTGCAGGTTTGGCTGCTGGTGCCTCAAGTTCGATTTTATATGGCACACCATTTACTTCTACTTGTGCCACATTATGATCGATATCGCCAACGGCTACTCTATATATATTACCGTTGATTTTATATTTATACTCTTTCATGTAATTTGTGCTTTTTGAATTGAATAATTTAATATTAATGACGTGGTGTTTCACGCAATGTATATATCTTAGAGCTCCAAGGTGAATATGCGCGTTTTACCTTATTAATGGTAAGCACGGTGTCTTCATTATCATGAGCGTTAAGATGTTGATACAATGCCATGCATATTGCAGCAATTTCTTCTCCTGAATCCCCTTGTGTAGGTAATATATCTACCGTTTCGGGTTCGATTCCATGAGCTTTCAATTTATTGCGTTTAGCAAGATACTCACTTATTTTGCCAATCATTATAAATGATAGGCTCAACACTAATAGAGCTGTAAATACTACCGACATCGCCATGATTGCCATTCCTACTCCATTTTCGTCATTTTCTTTGAATTTCTTCACTTTAGCATTGGTATCGATAATTATATTATTACTACTTGGAGTAATATATAATGATGAGCTACCGTCACGCACTGCCCAATCCTCATAAGAAGTTCCTTCGCCGTCTACCTTGCGGGCAAACGAATGGTTACCTGCAAGAGAGGCTGGCACTGTAATAGAGTCAATCAAAGTGATTCCATCAGCATCATATAGTCCAATCCAGTTATCCACACCGGGAGTAAGCACAAAATTGGTATGGAAAGTACCGCGATCATGCTTGTCATCAGCCCAGAAAAGTACATGTTGGCGTGCAGGAACATCGGTATTTACATCTCCCCTTGGTACAGGGTATTTTTTAGGATTATTTTTGTCATTTGTAAGAAACACGCTCGAAATTTCCATATCTGCAAAAGTCGAGTTATAAAGCTCTATCCATGCTCCTTTTTGACCATAATCATCTACATAGTTACTATCATTCTGCACCATGACTTCGTTTATGCGCAACCCTTTACGACCCTGCGCAAAGGAAACTGCGCTCACAAGCATGCACAGAACTAATATTGCAATTCCTTTTTTGTTCATAATTATTTGTATATCTATAAATTATAAAGGAATATTACCATGTTTCTTAGCTGGATTCACCACTTTCTTGGTTTGCAATTGTTGCAATGCACGAATAATACGGAAACGAGTGTTACGAGGCTCAATTACATCATCGATATAACCGTATTTTGCGGCATTGTATGGGTTGCAGAATAATTTATTGTATTCAGCTTCTTTTTCAGCCATGAATTTTGCAGGATCGCTTGCTTCTTTTGCTTCGCGAGCATATAATACTTCTACTGCACCTGCTCCACCCATCACAGCAATTTCTGCCGATGGCCATGCGTAATTCATATCGCCTCGCAATTGCTTGCAACTCATCACAATGTGGCTACCACCATAGCTCTTGCGCAATGTTACAGTTACTTTAGGCACTGTAGCTTCGCCATAAGCATAAAGCAATTTTGCACCGTGAAGAATTACACCATTATATTCTTGACCGGTTCCGGGAAGGAATCCTGGAACATCCACAAGAGTAACCAATGGAATATTGAATGCATCGCAGAAACGTACAAAACGTGCAGCTTTTCTTGATGCATTGCTGTCGAGTACGCCAGCGAGGAATTTAGGTTGATTAGCTACGATACCTACAGATTGTCCATTGAAACGAGCAAAACCAACTATTATATTTTTAGCATAATCTCTTTGAATTTCAAGAAATTCACCATTATCGATAATTGAGCCTATAACCTCATACATATCGTATGCCTTGTTGGTAGCATCAGGAATGATTTCATTTAATGAATCTTCAAGACGATCGATAGGATCAGTACATTCTGCCAACGGAGCTTCTTCGAGATTGTTTTGAGGTATGTAGCTAAATAATTTGCGTATAATTCTCAATGCATCTTCTCCATCTTCGGCAGCAAAGTGTGTTACACCCGATTTTGAAGCATGAACCTCAGCTCCACCGAGAGCTTCTTGTGTTACATCTTCTCCGGTTACAGTCTTTACAACCTTAGGACCTGTGAGGAACATATATGAAATTCCTTTTGTCATGATAGTAAAATCAGTAAGTGCCGGTGAATATACTGCACCTCCTGCACATGGACCTAAAATAGCTGATATCTGTGGCACTACGCCCGAAGCCATGATATTGCGTTGGAATATTTCGGCATATCCACCAAGAGCATTAATACCCTCTTGAATACGTGCGCCACCAGAGTCGTTAAGACCGATAACAGGAGCACCCATCTTCATTGCCATATCCATAACTTTGCAAATCTTTTGTGCCATTGTTTCCGACAAAGAACCGCCAAAAACGGTAAAGTCTTGTGCAAACACATATACCAAACGACCTTCAATTGTTCCATATCCGGTAACTACACCATCGCCTAAGAATGATTTTTTCTCTTGTCCGAAGTTGGTACAACGGTGGCGAACGAACATGTCCAATTCTTCAAAGCTACCCTCATCGAGTAGTTGAGCGATTCTTTCACGTGCAGTGTATTTGCCTTTTTCATGCTGTTTGTCAATGGCTTTTTGTCCGCCACCAATGCGTGCTTCTTCACGCATTGCTATCAGCTCCTGTACTTTTTCAAGTTGATTACTCATTTCAGCTTATTATTATAGTTTTGATGGGTCCTCACATAATTCTGTGAGTACGCCGATTGTTGATTTAGGATGTAAAAATGCAATATTCAAGCCCTCAGCACCTTTGCGTGGAGCTTTGTCGATAAGGCGTACACCTTTCGACTCTACATCGGCTAACGCATTAGCAACGCCATCGGTAGCAAATGCTATGTGGTGAATGCCTTCACCTTTTTTCTCGATAAATTTAGCTATTGCACTCTCTTCGCTTGTAGGCTCGAGCAACTCAATTTTTGTTTGTCCCACTTTAAAGAAAGCGGTTTTTACTTTTTGATCTGCCACCTCTTCAATAGAATAGCACTTTAGACCTAACACATTCTCATAATATGGGATTGCTTCTTCAAGACTTTTTACGGCAATTCCCAAATGTTCAATATGCGAAATGTTCATAATGTATAGATTTATAAATTAATAGTTTATTAATAATCAGGTGTTCAACCGAACACCCAAAGTGCAAAAATACTACAAAAAGCCATACCTATATCCTTTTTCCCTAAAAAAATCACCTATTTTATCTATTTATTCACAAATTCACTCTATTTCCACTTTTTTAATCTTATACGCTCTTCCCCCATCACATAACGTTGATATACGCCCCAAAATAGCAAGCATGCACATGAAGCTCGATTTGCAAATACTGACGATATGTCAGGCTTCAGAGTAAAATATGGCGCAGTAAATATCGCATTATACAGATAATAATCCGATTTTTATATGGTGACAACTTTTTTGGCACAAGATTTGTTTTTCTGTTATCGAATCGGGGTTGTAAATCATCCCGGTTCTAAATACTTTGAATTTATTAAACTTAAAAAAATATTTATAGAATTATGGGAAAAATTATTGGTATCGACTTAGGAACTACCAACTCTTGTGTATCTGTATTAGAGGGTAACGACCCCGTAGTAATTCCTAACAGTGAAGGACGTAACACCACTCCTTCTATTGTAGCTTTCGTAGATGGCGGTGAACGAAAAGTAGGTGATCCTGCAAAGCGTCAAGCTATCACCAATCCTACCCGCACCATCTTTTCTATCAAAAGATTTATGGGTGAGAATTTTGAAGAAGTTCAAAAAGAAATTTCTCGTGTACCTTATAAAGTAGTGCGTAGCGACAACAACACTCCACGCGTTGATATTGATGGTAGAGAATATACTCCACAAGAAATATCAGCAATGGTTCTTCAAAAAATGAAAAAAACCGCTGAAGATTATCTTGGACAAACAGTTACAGAAGCTGTAATCACCGTTCCTGCTTACTTCAACGATTCTCAACGCCAAGCTACAAAAGAAGCCGGTGAAATTGCAGGATTGGTTGTAAAACGTATTGTGAACGAGCCTACTGCAGCTGCTCTTGCTTATGGTCTCGACAAAACAAATTCCGACAAAAAAATTGCTGTATTCGACCTTGGTGGTGGTACATTCGATATATCAATATTAGAGCTTGGCGATGGCGTATTTGAAGTAAAATCGACTAATGGTGATACTCACCTTGGTGGCGATGACTTCGACCACGTAATCATCGATTGGTTAGCCGATGAATTTCTTAGCGATGAAGGAATCGACCTTCGCAAAGACCCGATGGCTCTTCAACGCTTGAAAGAAGCTGCCGAAAAAGCTAAAATTGAACTTTCAAGCACCACGAGCACCGAAATCAACTTGCCATACATCATGCCAGTAAATGGTATCCCAAAACACTTGGTTAAAACCCTTACTCGCGCTAAATTTGAGCAACTTTGCGACAAATTGATTCAAGCTACAATCGCACCTTGCGAACAAGCATTGAAAGATGCCAACATGACTGCTAAAGACATCGATGAAGTCATTCTCGTAGGTGGTAGTACACGTATTCCTGCTATTCAGGCTATCGTAGAAAAATTCTTTGGTAAAGCTCCATCAAAAGGTGTTAATCCCGATGAAGTAGTAGCAGTAGGTGCTGCAATACAAGGTGGTGTACTTAGTGGAGACGTAAAAGATGTACTTCTTCTTGATGTTGTACCATTATCAGTAGGTATCGAAACACTCGGCAACGTAATGACCAAACTTATTGAGGCCAATAGCACTATTCCAATCCGCAAAAGCGAAACATTCTCTACAGCCGTAGATAATCAACCTTCTGTAGAAATTCACGTGCTACAAGGTGAACGCCCAATGGCTAAAGATGATAAGACTCTTGGTAAATTCCACTTAGATGGAATAGCTCCTGCCCCTCGTGGTGTGCCTCAAATCGAAGTTACATTTGAAATCGATGCCAATGGTATTCTTAACGTATCAGCTAAAGACAAAGCCACAGGCAAGGAACAAAGCATACGTATCGAAGCATCAAGCGGACTTACTGATGCCGAAATCAAACGAATGAAAGATGAAGCTACTGCTAACGCTGCTGCTGATGCTAAGGAAAAGGAACGTATCGACAAACTCAACCATGCTGATGCTCTTATTTTCCAAACCGAAAAGCAACTCACAGAACTTGGCGACAAACTACCTGCTGATAAAAAAGCTCAAGTAGAAGCTGCATTGACCAAACTAAAAGATGCTCATAAAGCTCAAGACATTGCTGCTATCGACACTGCATCCGAGGAACTCAACAAGACATTCCAAGCTGCATCACAAGATATGTACAATGCACAGCAACAAGCAGGAGCACAACAAGGTCCTCAACCCGGACAAAGCTCTGCCCCTAACCACGACAATGGCGACAACGTAACAGATGTCCCATTTGAAGAAGTGAAGTAATTTCCATTATAACAGAAAACAAGCAATAGCAAATCCGCAGTAAATCAATTATTTGCTGCGGATTTTATTTTAAAAGGGAACTATTGAGTTAATGTTGTGGCGGAAAGTTTCTTTAAGACTTTTAAATGCGAACTTATTTGTGATATAAGTTCCTATCACCCGCTCATATTGAGTTGGGGATATTCGGGTATATCGAAATATCTTTTTATAATAAAACCAGACGTCACTCTGTTCTCAAAAATATGATCTATATGAATTTAACAAACTAAACAAAATTCTTTCTTAACTTTTTATGCAAATAAAAAATTTGGATGTCCAGTTTCTACTTACAATCGGGATAAGAAGAAAATATTGGTTATCCGTAAGCAGGTGGAAAAGTACGGACAGGCAAAGAATATGGAGTAAACGAGATTGAATGATTCTGAGGCGAATATGGTGCAAATGGTAGCGGAAAAGGTAAAATGAAATATGAACCGAGTTTTTCTATTTATATGCTACAATATTTTATATCTTTGTATTCTAACATAAAGCAATTGACAATGGTTAAACCGGTGAATAGAATTAAAGAAGTGCCCGAAGAAAAGACCCTAAACAGACTTGACTCGCTGATAAGCTAGGTAAAAATTTCGCCGTGATCAACTCATACGCATGCAATATATGACACCCAAGTTTGGAAATGTTGCTTGAGATGGCTGAGATATTGGAGATAGTTGTAAAATAATTAATTTATTCGACGAAGAAATAATTTCCCTATCTTGTAAATTAAATTATTGCTGTCCGATAAAACTAACAATGACATATAAATAGTTCCCGAAACTT
>CAZYEO010000112.1:0-7782 GCA_964646495.1 uncultured Muribaculaceae bacterium | reverse complement strand
CTATATGACAATGACAACCGAAATTATACAAAAGGGAGAAGTGACCATTCTATTCGTAGATGGTCGTTTAGATACCACCAATGCTCAGATTTTCGAAACCACTTTAGCCCAATTTTTTGATCAAAATAATCTTGTTCTTAAAATTGATCTTTCAAAACTCTCATATATAAGCAGTTCAGGCTTGAGATGCTTTGTTACACTTCTTAAAAAGATGAAGGCGAACAATAATAAACTTACGCTTATGAATTTGAATAAGGAGATAAGGGATGTTTTTGTCATGACAGGGCTTATCAATATATTTGTAATTGAATAAAATAATATCTTATGATTAACCTACCAGAAGTAAAAACCAACGAGCTTTTCTGTGTGAAAAATGCCTTTGATTATAATGGCACACAGTCTATATTCATTGAGTCCATAAAGGAAATGTTTGATTTTCAATGTGCGCATTCTCAGATATTTAAAGGTATTGCTGACCAATACAACTTTACGGTAAAGGATATTAAAACGGAAGAGGATATACTTCGTATTCCGGCATTATTTGTCACTGCATTCAAAGAAAGAAAACTTTTGAGCCTGCCCGAAAATGAAATTGTGAAAACATTTACATCATCGGGAACCACTGGATCAAAAAGCCAGATTAATTGGGATCAGACATCAATGGATCGTCAGGCATTTATGCGTTCAAGCATTGTGGAAAGCTATGGTCTTGCATCCTATGACCAATTAGTGAATAATCTTATATTTTCTTATGCTCCGGATGTTTCTGGCTCAAGAGGAGCGGCACATGCTCATAATTCTTATGCTCAGTTTGCTAAAGAAAATGAGACTTTTTATGCTATTGCAAAAGATAAATACGGAGAACCGGAGTTTCGATTAGAAGAGGGTATAAAAGCATTGGAAAGATTCTCAGAATCGGGAATGCCATTGAGAATTACAGGATTTCCGGCATTCGGATATATGACACTCACGGAGCTTGACAAACGTGGAATACACTTCCAATTCCCCAAAGATAGTGTACTATTTTCGGGTGGCGGTTGGAAAAATTATACAGGAAAAACTATTTCATATCCTGAATATACCGAATTGGTGAAGCGAGTATTAGGTATTGATGCCGATCGCATAAGAGATGTATATGGAATGGTGGAGCATGGAGTACCTTATGTGACATGTGAACATGGACATTTCCATGTGCCGGTGTATTCACGTGTGTGTGCAGTATCTCCGCACACGATGGAAATACTTCCTGATGGTGAAACAGGATTATTAAAACTCATTACTCCATATATTCGCAGTACTCCGGCTCTTTCTGTTTTGAGTACCGACCTTGGTATGGTGCAAAACAATTGTCCATGTGGACGAGATGGCAAATATATTGTACTTAAAGGTAGAGGTGGAGTGAAAAAATATGCAGGTTGTGGTATCTCGGCTGCGCAATTATTAAATCGTTAATATCTGAAAAACAATGATAAAATGGTATTTATTTGGTGATATGCGTCAAAGTGAAGCAATCACTGTAGATGATATAACTCTTGTAATGAGTGAGGCAAGGAAAAATGCTGATGCAATCAGAAATGCTCCTATTGCTTATATTCTCGATATACTTGATAGGGTAGGGCGGAAATTTGAAGATACTCAATCTGATCTATATAAAGATGTGGTTGAGCGTATGCATACACAACTTGGATGGTCGAAAGAAATGGTGATGGAGGGATTGTCTACAATATCCGAAATTCTTACTCAAAAGAATCTTGAAGCTCGTTTAGAAGCTGATATTGACAATATTGGTTATCTCGATGAATTTTCATACAATAAGGCATTTAAAGGAATGGTGAAAGCGGAACCTTTCGGTGTCGTATCACATGTTTCTGCCGGAAATGTATTTGTAGGTGCTGTTGATACTTTGGTACAAGGATTGATAACCAAGAATGTAAACATACTTAAAATGTCATCTGCAGATCCTCTTTTCCCTTTGATATTTGCAGAGGTATTAAAATCCGTAGATTACTTGGGTATTTTGGCTTCTTCATTCTCTTTAGTTCCGTTTAAAGGTGGAGATAAAGAGGTGGAAGCTGTGGTTAAAAATGAGAGTGACGTACTTGTGGTATATGGTGGAGAAGATACCGTGAAAGCATATCGTGATGGAACCGGATTTCATACAAAAATTATTGAATACGGACCAAAATATTCATTGTCGATTATGAGTGCTGAATCCTTAGAACAAAACGATATGGAGCGGATAGCGCATGATATGGCACGTGATTTTACTATGTGGGAGCAATCGGCTTGTTCATCGCCTCATGCTGTATTTATAGACTCTGAAGATACAGCATCAAAATTTGCTCAAGCTCTGAAAAAAGGGCTCGAATATTGGGCGAAAAAAATTCCTCATAGCGCAATCCCTGATAATGAAGCAGTAGAAATACTTCGCACACGCGAATTGGCACGCGTGGATCAAGCATTGGGAGAGGCTGAGCTAATTATTCCTGCCATAGACAATCAGGATTGGACTATAATATTCCAAAAGCATTGCGAGTTTAAGGTTTCCCCTCATCATCGCACAGCTTATGTAATTGTTTCGCCAGACCATGATACAGCCACAATAGATGCTTTAAAATCTTATGGTAAATTCATTCAATCTATCGCGCTTTTGATGCCTGCAAAGGAGAAATTGAAAATAGCGGATAAGTTAGTAAATATGGGTGCTGACCGTATTACCGAAATTGGTATGATGGCAAGACGCAAGCATGGAACTCCTCATGATGGAACTCGCGGTACGAGCGAATTGGTGAGATGGGTGTCGGTAGGTAGTGATAAGCCTTTTGAAAATTATTTTGATTATCTTGACGATGATATTCGCGACAGAAATGTATTGATGCGTCTTAATTCATTCTTAAATTATGTGCGTCAGCATTCGCCATTTTATGCCGATCGTATTCCGGCAACTGATCTTAAATCATTAAAGGATTTGAGTACACTCCCTGTGCTTACTCCAGATGAATTGAAATCAAATCTACCTCCAAAAGGTAAAGGGATACTTACAGAACCTTTAGGTAGCAGTATTTCATTTGGAAGTGGAGGTACGACGGGTGATCCCAAATTCATACATCGCACGAATAAAGAAAATCACGAAAATGCACGGTTGATTGGTAAAGGTTATGCTCTATCTATATTTGATGATAAAGATATTGTTGCAAATCTACTATTTGCCGGTAATATGTGGGCTTCATTCTTGAGTCATAATGAAGCTGTGGAAGCAACCGGTGCACATGTTTTACCTATTGCCGGAAATATTGCTTTGACAGATATGATTTCGGTGATTCGTGCATTCAAGCCCACAGGAGCAATCTCGATACCATCTGTAATACTTTCTATAGCAGAATATGTAGATAAAAACGATATAAAGGATATTCAGATAGAAAAAATAGTAACCGGAGGAGAACATCTTTTTCCGGACGCAAAGGCATATATTGCAAAAGTTTTAGGTACAAAGAAATTTGCATCTACAGGATATTTAAGTAATGATACCGGATGTATCGGCTTCCAATGTGAAGATAATAGTGGCGCAATTCACCATATACATGAAGATTATTGCATAATGGAAGTGGTGGATCCTGAAACTAATGCTCCATTGCCCGATGGAGAAGCGGGTAAAATATTAGTGACTAACTATAATAGGACTCTTATGCCACTTATTCGTTATGATATAGGTGATATGGGTCGCATACTCACCAAGAAATGTACATGTGGTCGCCAAGTGCGATTAATGGAATTACTTGGCAGATCGGATGATACGGTGATTATCGGTGGAGGTAATATTCAATTGGATTCAATTGCAGAAGTGGTGGGAGTATTTCCGGAACTTTCATATCATTTCAGAATGATTGCCGATACTGTGGGTGTAAAAGATTCATTTACTTTGGAAGTTGAAACTATACGCGAGATGAGTGATACGGAATATGTGGAACTTGCAAAAAAAGTATATGATCAACTATTATTTCAAAAGCATGAGTTTCTTGCTTTTATGAAAACCGGAAGCATTATGCCTCCAATAGTAAAAGTGCTTGCCCCAAATACACTTCCACGTAATCCGCGCACCGGAAAGTTGAAACAAACTATCGATAAACGTCATGTTTAAAAAGATACTTTCCACACTTACAGTTTCTACGGAATTGTATCAAGTGGAACCACTCCAACATTATATCGGATATCTGGCACGTCATTGTCAGGTATCCGATAATAAATTATTTCACATTGAAATATTAATTGAAGAGATATTTACCCATATAGTAAGTAATGCGTTCAATAATAGAAAAGATGGAGAGATTACTGTAGAAGTGAGTGCTACTCATGCCAATTTTGTGTTGCAATTTCACTATATGGGTATTCCATTCGGATATAATATGGAGCGCATCAAGGATGATCAAGATGAAATCAGTCTCACTTTGATTCAAAATTTGAGCTCTTCGTATCGAATGTTACAGAATGGGAAAAACGGACAGACAGTAGAAATATGTATTGCACTCCCTTCTCATATCAATGAATCTCTGTATAGTAAGCCTAATGTTGAAAAAACAATTATGCTTGCCACAGATAATGTGGAATTACGAGAAATTCGTGAAAATGAGATGGAAATGCTTGTGCAATGTTTGTATAATGTGTTTGGATACACATATTCGGCAGAGGGAATTTATTATCCTGAAGTAATACTTGAACGTTTGCATCAAGGTATATATCGCGGATTTGTAGCTGTAAACGAGGCTCATACCGTAGTTGCTCATGTGGCAATGCTTAAAGATAGCGCATCTTCCGAAATCTGTGAAAGTGGACAGGCTTTTGTTTCACCCGAATATGGTAAACGTGGATTATTCAATCATTTAAAGGGTAATCTTATAGAAAATGCAGAAAAAACAGGGTTGCGCGGAGTAGTGAGTAGCGCAGTGACAGGTCATCCATTTACTCAAAAGGCAAATATTTCTTTAGGATGTATTGAAACCGGTCTTGAACTCGGATATATCCCTGCAGATCTCAAAAGTGTTATTCCGCGCGAAGGAGATGAACAGAGACAAGCCGTAATGTCATATTTTTATCCTACTTCACATCAAAAAGAGATGGATATTTATGTTCCTACTCAACATGCAGAGATTATACGCAAAACATACCAGAATCTTGGGATTAAACGTAATTTTATGGATATACCTGAGGTTGATATTTTTGCAAATGATGAGGCTGAAGTGGAAATGAATGTAAAGACAGAATGGAATCAATTGCATCTTATAATAAAATCAGTTGGTAAGGATATTACCACGCGTATACGCTCTATTATCCGACAGGTTATTGTCAAAAATATGGCTGTTGCTTATTTACCGTTATCACTCACCGATCCCAATACGCCTGCCTTGGTTAATATTTTGGAGAAATTAGGGTTTTATTATTCAGGAATTGTGCCTTATGAGTGTAACGGAAGCGATACCATACGAATGCAATATTTGGTTGATACCAATATATCTCCAAAATATATTGTAGCCGTATCTGATTGGGGCGAAGAAATTAAGAATTATGTGTTCCAATGCAAGAATAAACAGGATATAATATCTAATTCAATTTTTTAATGCTAAATAAAAATTACGCCTTGCTATGGTTTGGGCAACTTGTGAGTCAAGTAGGCAATCGTTTGTATTTAATGGCACTTGCATGGTATTTTGTTGCTACACTCCAGAACAATAACGGATTATTTCTATTATTTATAATTTCAAGTTTGCCATCACTATTGCTTGGTATTTTTGTAGGTCCATTAGTAGAACGATGGAATAAGAAATATATACTTATATTATGCGACATTATTTCAGGTATTCTTACCGGAATGCTTGCACTTATGGTGTATATGCAATCGGCTTCTACTTGGTTGATCTATCTGATATGCTTTGGGTTGAATACAGTTAATATTATGTTTAGTCCGGCTGTAAATTCTATTATCCCAGCCATTCTGCAACCCGACCAATTACAAAAAGGTATGTCATATCTTAAAATGATAACTTTTTTAGGTCAGATATTAGGAGCTGCTTTGGGTGGATTTCTTGTAGGTATATTGGGGGTAGGACTCACAATTGTAATAAATTCCGTATCATTCATATTATCGGCTATATCGGAAATATTTATAGAATTTAAAGATCCGCTGAAAAATATGGCTCGAGATTATATCAAGGATATGAAAAACGGAATAAAATATGTGAGTTCCCAAAAATTGATACGTCGTATTTTGGTGGTGACATTGGGGAGTAATCTTTTTCTCCCGGCAATACTTGTACTAATTCCTATCATAATAAAAGAGAAAATGGGACTCGATGCTCTTCATTATGGAATTGCAGATGCCATGATGCCGATCGGAGCTGTGATTATATCCATGATACTTGCACGTAGCCGCTCTGTAATCAAGCCATTGAAAGTACTCGGTATGGGTATAGGAGGGGTAGCAATATGTTTTTGGGGTGTATCATTTATCCACATTTATGTGGTAATTTTAGCATGCATACTATTCTACGGATGCTTCACCAATTATGTGAATGTACAGGTCATTACATATTTTGTTTCATCAATAGAACCGGAATACAGGGGGCGGTTTTTTTCCATACTCGAATCTTTTTCTTATGCCACAATATCATTATCTTATGTAATAGCAAGCATAACATCTAACTTATTTGAGGCATATACAACTCTTGCTATTAATGGAATAGGACTTGCTCTTTTTGCAACAATAGCTTTAATTTGGAATAAAAGTTACTTAACATCTAATAAAGAACGAAATGTTACAGTATGAAAATTTATTAAACGATGTGCGCGATAATATATCGGCATATATGCAATTTATAAAAAAGGAGGGAGGTTTTGACGCTATTCCTACCGATTTTACGTTAATTCCACTCCAGACAAAACAGAATTATCTGTTGAGTTATAAACTAACCGATTTAAGTCGAAAAAAAGATATGGATAATTTCCATCTTATTGGTGCAAGTTCGGGGTTTAGTAAAACCGGTGCAGTATATTGGCCAAAACGTCCTCAAGATGAAGCAGGGTATATGCAGTCGATAGAGACAATGTTTGCGGTGAATTATGGAATTAAAGAAAAAAGAACATTAGTGATTGAATGTTTGGCATTTGGAATGTGGATTGGAGGAATGCAGATTGCAGCTGCGATACGAAACATAGCATTGACCGGTAAATATCCTTTAACTTTGGCTACGCCGGGATTGGATTTAAAGGCTGCCGTTGATATTATCGGAAGCTATAAAGATATGTTTTCGCAAATATTGGTTATAACTAATCCTTCAAATATATCACTATTTACAGCGTTGCTTAAAGACCGAGATATTAAATTGAAGGCGGGACAAATAAGTTTTCCTGTAGTGGGAGAATATTTTTCCGAATCTTTCAGAGAATATATATCTACCACCTATGGACATCCTTTGGACTCTCCTTATGTGGTGTGGACGGGATATGGCAGTGCTGATACAGGTGATATAGGAGCTGAAACCGCCTCAACCATTGCTTTGCGCAAAGAATGTTTTCATAATCCTGAATTATCTAATAAATTATTTGGTACAATTTCCACACCAATGATTTTATCATTGTCGCCAAATGTCTATTTAGAAATAATAGATGGAAATATTATAGTGACAAAAGATCAATTTATCCCATTGATTAGATATAATACCGGCGATTCGGGGGGGATATTATATAAAAAAGATCTACATGGGATTATTTCAGAAGATATTATCGAACAGC
>CAZYEO010000111.1:0-7841 GCA_964646495.1 uncultured Muribaculaceae bacterium | reverse complement strand
AAAATGAATAAAAATAAAATATTGCTTGGAGCATGTTGTCTGATTTCTACTTCATTGTATGCAGAAGAACGTCCTAATATAGTACTATTTTTAGTCGATGATATGGGGTGGGGGGATACATCGGTTCCTTTTAGTAATGATACTACAGATATTAATCGTATATACCACACTCCAAATATGGAGCGTTTGGCCAATAAAGGAGTGAAATTCACTAATGCCTATGCCAGTGCAATAAGCTCTCCATCGAGGGTGAGTCTCTTCACTGGTACAAATGCAGCTCGACACAGAGTCACAAACTGGACTCTAAAAAAGGATACCTCTACCGATTCCAAAAGTAAAATATTTGACTTTGGAGAATGGAATTACAATGGCATGAGTCCGGAAAAGGGTATAAACAACTCGTTTTATGCAAAAAGCCTTCCACAAGTTTTACGCGAAAACGGATACACAACAATGATGGTGGGGAAAGCTCACTTTGGGTCGCTTGATACACCTGCTGAAAATCCACTTAACATAGGATTTGATTACAACATAGCGGGTCATGCCGCAGGAGCCATGGGAAGCTATTTGGGGGAAGAAAACTACGGCAACCGAGACGATTCCGAAAAATCAAAGATATGGGGTGTCCCCAATTTAGAAAAGTATTATGGGTCGGAAACATTTCTCACCGAAGCACTTACCCTCGAAGCCAAAGGGTTGATGGATAAGGCGATTCAAGTAGATAAGCCGTTTTTCCTATATATGAGTCATTATGCCGTGCATGCACCATTTGGAACAGATAAGAGGTATTACGATAAATATATTAAAAAAGGGCTTTCTCATAAAGAAGCACAATATGCAGGATTGGTAGAAGGAATGGATAAAAGTTTGGGTGATCTGATGGATTATCTCGAAGCAAAAGGCATTGATGATAATACGATAATAATTTTCATGTCTGATAATGGGGGATATGTAAATAATAGGGCTAACATGAATGCGCCACTCTCCGAAGGAAAAGGCTCATTAAAAGAAGGAGGCATTAGAGAGCCATTAATAGTAGCTTGGAATAATAATTCTCAACCAAATTCTGTGTGCGATAAGCAAGTGATTATAGAAGATTTTTTCCCTACCATTCTTAATATGGCAGGAATAAAAAAATATTCGGTGCCACAAAAAGTTGATGGAATTAATTTCGTACCCGAAATAAAAGGTAAATCATCAAAAAATGATCGCCCTCTAATATTTCATTATCCCAATAATTGGGGTGAAAGAAATGGCAATATCGGCGCACCTCAAAGTGCTATAATTAAAGGTGATTGGAAATTAATTTATTATTATGAAACGCAAAAAGCGGTGCTTTATAACCTTAAAAATGATATTTCAGAAAAAAATAATCTTGCAAATGAAGCATCATGCTCGCGAATATTTAAGGGACTTAAAAAAGACCTTGAAAGAAAATTGAGTAGCATGAAAGCCACTTTTCCAATATATAAATCAAAAGAAAATAAAACTGATATCTCCACATTGCCATTGCAATAATAAATACACAATGTATTGGGCACTACCCAATATATCGTGTATAAACTATAAGTCAGAATCGGTATTTAGAAAGAGCTAAATACCGATTCTGACTTTATTATTCACATTAAATTCTTGTAGTATTAATGCAATTATTTTGCAAAGTAGTGATACATATCACTTTATTTATCAGAGTTGCCCATGTCCAATTTTGAATGCAATTTCTAAAATGGAAAAAGCACTGATAGTAATAGCCTATCAATGCTTTTATGTAGTCGGGGTGACAAGATTCGAACTTGCGACCACACGCCCCCCAGACGCGTACTCTAAACCGGGCTGAGCTACACCCCGAATCGGTTTTGGTGGTGCAAAGATAAGATGATTTATTGAAAAATGGAAGTGTTTCGGTTGAAAATTATCTTAAAATTTGCATATTCATTATTGCCATTTTGTGTGGAAAAACTATTAAATATATTAATGTTTTGATATGCAATGTTATATGTGCATTATATCTCGATAAATATCGAGGGCGGTTTCCACATTGTCTGCATCCAATATCTGATCTATTTCTACTTCACCAGGTTTTTTCATAAGTGAAAAGTTGATTTCACCATGATCGCTTTTCTTGTCGTGGCGCATATAATCGAGTAGTGCAGGGTAATCATCACAACTTATCTGCATAGCTCCATAGTTGGAATATATGTAGTGGGATATTTTGTGAAGGAGATCGGTGTTGAATTTCAATGCCATGTGTGATAATATTAATTCCACTACCAAGCCCCATGCTACTGCATATCCGTGAGGAATTGGTTCCATGCGCTTCATTGCCAAGCTTTCAAAGGCGTGTCCGGCTGTGTGCCCAAGGTTGAGTGCACGGCGTATGCCATGTTCGTGGGGGTCTTCCTTCACTATTTTGCGTTTTACTTCAATAGATTGTTGAAGCAAAAGAAGCAATTTGTCAGGATCAGGCGAGCTGAAATTGTATTGCAATAGATTATCGAGTGTTTCTTTATCGCTCAATAAGCCATGTTTTATCATCTCGGCATATCCTGATTTAATCTCTTCGACCGGTAATGTGGCAAAAAATATAGTTGAAACAATTACAGCCATCGCTTCATTGAAATTACCTATTTCATTTTTAAGCCCATTGAAATTTATCCCTGTTTTTCCACCTATTGCAGCATCAACAGCTCCCAATAGTGTAGTGGGGATATTAATAAATCTGATACCTCTCTTAAATGTAGATGCCGCAAAACCACCAAGATCGGTAACTACGCCACCTCCGATGTTTATAAGTATAGAATGACGTGAAGCACCGGCATCACACATTTGTTTCCACACAGATGAAAGGGTGTCAAGATTTTTATTCATGTCTCCCGATTTCATAGTGATGTGTACAGCGTTGGCAATTGAGGGGATGGACATCAATTGGGGAAGAACAAATTGTTTCGTATTTACGTCGGTGAGTACTATTATTTTATTGTATTCCAATGAGTCAAGAATGCCTTGAAGTTCTTTTGAAATTTCGTTGGAGAATATTATGGATTGATGTTTCATAATTTTATGTTTGTGTTATTAAAACAATTAATCAATTCTGGAAGTTGTAGGGCAAATTCCCGCATCGAGGGAAACACTATATTTGCGCCAGCATTCCAAAGCTCTACTTCAGGTATAGGACCTGTAGTGAGAGCTATCGTGAAGCATCCGGCAGCATGTCCTGCAGTTACTCCCAATGGTGCATTTTCGATCACTATTGAGTTATATGGCAAAGAATGTGCCAATTTCATCCCTTTCAGGTATGGCTCGGGATGAGGCTTTCCGTGTGTCACATCATGAGCAGTAACACGAAGAGAGTCGGAAAACACTCCCGGATAGTCGTTGGATATACGTTCAAGAATAGAATTTTGTCCTGATCCCGTCACAAGCACCGGTGTGATGTTTGAATTTAGAAGAATTTGAAGCATATCATTTGCGTGAGGCATCATTGTCGGTTCTCCCATCTCTATAAAGTATTTAGCTTTCTTTTTGTATAGCTCTCTTGCTTCATCGGGTGTAATCTCTTTGTTGAATGCTCTTTTGAAAAGAAGATTTATTGTAGCGATGCCTGTCATTCCTTCATAGAGATAAAATTCATCGTGGCAGCACTCAATTCCAAGCTCCTGAGCCATTCGGAACCAAGCTGCAGTGTGATTCTTCATTGAATCATATAGCACGCCATCCATATCGATTAAAGCTGTCGTTATATCGATATTGGAAATGGCATTCTCCTTTAGATACTTAATGATTGATTGTTTGAAATCCATTGTAATATTTATAGATATATAGGATGAATTATGCTATTGTTCAGTCTTTCTTTGGAAATATAAAGAGTGAAATATCTTTGGATTTTTTATTTTGCTCCTCTTTTTCCCGGCGTTTAGCGGCTTTTTCCTCCTCTTTCTTTTTCTTCTTGTCGGCTTTTTCTTTATCCTTTAATTGTTTTGGGGTTAATTGAGGTTGAACAGGAGCCTCGATGAGACCCTCTTTTATCATTTTCAGGCTATCTTCATGTGTGAGATTATCTACAGTGAGATTATTATTGCTATCCCCAATGGACGACACACCCAATTTTGATGCCAATGCAGCATGTGCACCACGATTCAACACATCCTCGATTTGTTTGCGCAAGTTTATGCGAGTATCTGATACGATACGAGTTCGTTCAGGAAAATTACCCTCTTTATATCGTGCTTTTCCCAAGCGGAATTTCATATTGTCGGCATTCCCTGTGATATTAAGTCCGAATTTGAATGGAATAGGAGATTTTAATACAGAAACGTGATAGTTTAGGTTTAGTGCCAAGTCATTATGTCCCATAACTCCCAGTTTATACCTATCCATTGTAAACATGAATGGGAACAAATCTAATTCAGAATTCTTAATCAAAAGTTCAACCGTCATATTATCTATGAGATTACGTTTTTTATTTTTGAAACGTAGCATCTTAGATACTTTGCTGAATGTTTCCGAATCAAAGAGTACCAGGCTATCACCATGAAGTTTGACAGCAGCCTCGAGCGATGGCATAATAATATTCATAGAAGAATCTACTTCGGTAGAGGCAGCTATTTCTGCTTGAATGATTCCATCCATTGAATTTAATAGAGGCATTATAGTGTCTAATGCAGGGATAAGTTTCACAAATTCATCCAATTGAACATTTGACATTCCTAACTCAAATGCGAATTTGATTTGTTTTTTAGATGGAGCAGCATACAATGCAGAGAGATTCACATCACCCATATTGCTTTTTGCTTCAAATCTATTTATCGATGCAGCTCCATCGTGCATTTGCAAACATGTGCTTAAGTCATGGAAAATCATATTTGCATATACACCATATTTACTCCTAATATCAATATCTGCATCTATGTTTCCAGGGATAATAATTGCAGTCAATGAGGTAGTGTCGGTATTTTCAGTTGCTTGTTTAGCCAGTTTATCGAAATCAGCATCTGTATCTGAGCTTGTCATATCAATCTTATCCGAACTTGCAGCGTAAGCCGATCCGGCAAATGCCGTTTTGATTAATTCGTTTACATCCAAGGTATCAGAGTATATATCAAAATTCAGAGATAGAGGTCGTCGATTTCTACCGTTTAAGGTGGTTCGCATATTATGTATTCCACCCTTTATGTCAAACATGCTATTCCCTGCCCGGTATTTAGCATTATTAATGATAATACTATCAAAACTGAAATCTAAATTGATATCGTTAAGCGTATTTCTGATAGGGAAATATGGTGAGAATGCCCTACCTCTTTTAGCTGTTATCGTGCCGTGAATATTCCATCTCCCCATTATAGCTTTCAGTCCGCTATCCATTGACAGATCAAGCTCTTCTGAAGCTTTTTTAGCCATATTAGGATTCTTGCGACGTAATTTCTGAGCCATAACCGTTAATGAATCATGCGATAACTGTGGATATATAGCAGCAAGCGAGTCAATACGCATTTTGAGTCGAGAGATTCTGATTCTTGGAACGGCATGGAAATTAAATAGCCCATCTGTAATACTCATGCGAGACGATTTATCGCGATAGCTTGCTCTTTTGGCTGAAATATTAATATTTATGATTGGCTTTTTTGACCCTGTAGCAAATTTAAGGAATGAAATACCTCCGCCAAAATCTCTCAAACTAATACGCGATGAATCCGCTCCTATCATTCTAAATCTTTCGGCAGCTATTTTCATACCCAATGGCTTAAATTCGGAAGTATCCATTACACTTTTAAGATTTCCGGCAGATCCTGCACCTAATTTAATGTTTTTCAGCATTACCGTGTAATCAGGAACCGAAGCCGATAGTGTATCGATAGTGATTGATGCTGTAAGCAAATTTCTAAATGTAGTATCACCTTTGTGCACTGTGGAATTAGTGCCGAGGGTGAAACGAGAAGATTTTGTAAATATATGTGTGGAATCGGCAGAATTGAAGTATTTGAAATTATTCAACGTTACCCATCCGTCAACGTTTATTTTTTGGTATGATTTTCTATTTAAATCACTTTTATGCAATTTGAATTTTGTGTCGGCAATAATGGTTCCCGAAACTTCAAAATCTACAGGTATACGGAATACGGATATAATCTTGGATATATTACCTTTTCCGCTTATTTCGCCAATTATATTAGGATCGCTTATAAGATTGTCGGCAATTCCATTGATGTTGAATCTTAAAGATCTACCTTCAATCGCAAATTCTTTGAGTTTTATATATGATTTATCAAGATTTGACCCATTAATATCGGCTGATGCCGTCATTGCAATTTTATTTAGCCTACCGGATTTTTTACTCTCGATAAAACTCGGAGGTATGATAATATCAGCAGTAATCGACGGAATATTTCCTAATGAAAAATCATATGGAGATGTGAGTTTTGAATTAATAGTTACAGTCATATTAGTATTTACATCTTTCACCTGGGTCGCAAGATCAGGTGGCAGGGCAGAAAATATCGACATTATGTTTATAGGTCCCGATTCCATTTCAAAACTTTTCAAAATCATTGATGGCTCAAGCGATAGATCAAGATTCATTTTTATTGGGAAATCTAAAATACTTATTTTCCAATCGTCCAATGAAAGGTGTAGCGGTTTCTTCGCATCCCATCCGATTATTCCATCTATAGAGTAGGGAAGAGCTGTTATAATAGGTTCATTGCCAATTGTTACGGAAGAATTTCCTTTGATCACCAATTGATATTTATCTTTTTTACCTTCAATAAATTGAGCTGCCGAGAGATTAATATTTACTTCGGTAGAATCAGGAGCTGAAAAATAATTTATGCCCCTACAATTGCTTATTTCAAAAGAATTAAGGGAAATCTCGGGGATGGAGGACTCGGAATCGCTTGGTGGAACTATATCATAATTAGTGACACTCGGAGAATATGTTACTAAATTGATGCGTGGCGCATCAATCATTATGTCCTGCAATATAAATTGTTGAGACAATGCTTTTACAATATTTATTCCGGCATGAAATTTTCGTGTTGAAATAAGAGTGTCGGAATATGCAGGAAGTTTTGCGCGTTCATTTGCGCTCAGAGAATCAAATCCATGGGAAATTATTGTGAGGTTATCAACATCAATTGTGGCATACGGGAATGTTTTCCAAATTGTAAGCTCTACGCGTTCTATCTTAACTGTTGCATTAAGATATTCGTTGGCATATTTTTCTGAGATTTTTGTGAGTTGTTCGGGAGAAAGAATCCATACTATACTTCCCAGTCCTAATGCAATGATTGCTATAATTGATATGGAAGTCCACATAAGGACTTTTAGTGTTTTAATGACTATGCGTTTAACGGTCATATTATAGAGAGTAATGAATTTTAGACAATATACAAAAGTATAAAATAAAAGTGTACCTACAAAAGCAATTTCAATAATAAAAATCACAATAAAAATGGTGAGTATACATAAATGAGAAAAAAATAGTGATTTTTTTTAGATGGTTGAAGTGTCTGTATATTAGATTTATACGAGAATATGGCGAAAAAAACATTAAAAAACTTAGAAAATAACTTGAGAAAAATTTGGAGAAGTCAGATTAAAGTGGTTATCTTTGCACCACTTTTGCGCATGTGGCGTAATTGGTAGCCGCGCTAGACTTAGGATCTAGTGTCGAGAGACGTGGGGGTTCGAGTCCCTTCATGCGCACAGCAAAAGAGAGTGGAGCAAAACGCTATGGTGTTTTGCTCCACTTATATTTTAAATTAGTGCTTAATATACTCACCAACCCGTTTTATGGCTCAGTAGAAATTTAATGGGGGGAAGCATAAAGTTTAGCTAAACGGAAT
>CAZYEO010000110.1:0-7851 GCA_964646495.1 uncultured Muribaculaceae bacterium | reverse complement strand
TCCTGTAAAGCGAGTGCAAAGGTAGACACTTTTTTATTACAATCCAAATGTTTCCAATCTAAAAAACAAGACGAATCACGCCCTATACACATAATCAATTGTGTAACTGAAACTTACATAATTGTTAATTAATATATAAAATATGCTTTACAGCATATTTACCTATTTCGATAGATTATTTTCAGAGTATTAGCTCTACTTTCCAAATTCTAATCTAAACAAAATTATAGACATAAGTGGCTTGTTTTTTAAGACGAATAAGAAAAACTCTATCTCAACCTCGTGTAAAAAGAAGGAGTCCGACAGATGCCGGACTCCTCAATACTATATAATATATATAGGAAGACTATTAATCTTTACATTTTGCGCAAATAAATTCGCGATTCAAACGTGCAATATTACTTAATGAAATATTTTTAGGACATTCCGCAGCACATGCTCCGGTGTTGGTACAGTTACCAAATCCCAATTCATCCATTTTACGCACCATAGCCTTCACGCGAGCTTTTGCTTCAATTTTACCTTGTGGCAAAAGTGCAAACTGGCTTACTTTAGCAGATACGAACAACATCGCAGATCCATTCTTACAAGCAGCAACACATGCACCACAACCGATACATGATGCCGAATCCATTGCTTCATCGGCTGCAACTTTTGAAATAGGAATTGCATTAGCATCTTGCGCTCCACCACAATTAAATGACACATATCCGCCGGCTTGTTGAATTTTATCAAAAGCATTGCGATCAACCATTAGGTCTTTAATTACAGGGAAAGCTGCTGAGCGCCATGGTTCAACTGTTATAACTTCACCATCATGGAAACGGCGCATATACAATTGACATGTTGTAGCACCGGTAGCAGGTCCATGTGGGTGTCCGTTAATATATAGAGAACACATACCGCAGATACCTTCGCGACAGTCGTGGTCGAACACGATAGGCTCTTCACCTTTTTCTACAAGCTGTTCATTAAGAATGTCAAGCATTTCAAGGAAAGAGGTATCTCCTGAGATGTCCTGCATATCATATATTTCAAAATGACCCTTATCTTTAGGGTTAGCTTGACGCCAAACTTTTAGTTTGAAACTTATATTTTTGTCCATTTTCTTACAGATTTAATCGATTTATTAAGACTTGTAGTTACGTGTTTGAACCTTAATAGCTTCATATTTAAGATTTTCCTTTATAAGGATAGGCGCTTTATCGTCCGATCCCGGATAATCCCAACAAGCAACATAGAAATAATTTTCGTCGTCACGCTTAGCCTCTCCTTCTGGAGTTTGGTATTCTTCACGGAAGTGACCTCCACAACTTTCATTGCGGTTGATCGCATCGTAAGCCACAAGTTCACCCATTGTAATAAAGTCATCAAGACGTATAGCTTTATCAAGCTCTACATTCATGCCCTCTTTAGCTCCGGGTATAAATAGATTCGTTTCAAAATCTTTGCGAATTTCTTTCATTTGTTTGAGAGCTTCCTCAAGTCCTTCTTTAGTACGTCCCATACCTACGAAATCCCACATAAGACGTCCGAATCTCTTGTGTAATGAATCGACTGATTCCTTACCCTTTATATTCATCAAGCGATTTATCTTATCTTGAACCGCTTTTTCAGTTTGCACAAATTCAGGCGCATCAATACTGAAACGAGGAACAGTTATCTGATCTGAAAGATAATTTTGAATAGTATATGGAAGCACGAAGTATCCATCTGCAAGACCTTGCATAAGGGCTGATGCTCCAAGTCGGTTAGCACCGTGATCGCTAAAGTTACATTCTCCGATAGCAAACAAACCTTTGAGTGAAGTTTGCAATTCATAATCTACCCAAATACCACCCATAGTGTAGTGAATAGCAGGATATATCATCATCGGATTTTCGTAAGGGCTAACATCGGTAATCTCTTCGTACATATCAAATAAATTACCATAGCGAGCAGCAACAGTATCCTTTCCAAGACGATTAATAGCATCACTAAAGTCAAGGAATACAGCAAGACCGGTATTGTTTACACCATAACCTTTATCGCAACGTTCCTTAGCAGCGCGCGATGCAACGTCACGAGGCACAAGGTTACCAAACGCAGGATAGCGACGTTCGAGATAATAATCACGATTCTCTTCAGGTATATCACGTCCTTGCAATTTGCCTTCTTGAAGCTTCTTAGCATCTTCAAGATTCTTAGGAACCCATATACGTCCGTCGTTACGAAGCGATTCCGACATCAAAGTAAGCTTTGATTGCTTGTCGCCGTGTACCGGAATACAGGTAGGGTGAATTTGTACGTATGCAGGGTTAGCAAAATATGCACCCTTACGATAGCATGCCATAGCTGCACTACAGTTACAAGTCATCGCATTGGTTGAAAGGAAATATACATTTCCATATCCACCTGTAGCAATTACTACTGCATGAGCAGCAAAACGCTCCAATTTACCAGTAACAAGATTCTTGGCGATAATACCGCGAGCACGCCCGTCGATCATTACCACATCTTGCATTTCATAGCGGTTGAAACTCTTAACCTTTCCGAGTTGAATCTGGCGGTTGAGAGAAGAATATGCACCAAGAAGAAGTTGTTGTCCTGTTTGACCCTTAGCATAGAATGTACGCGATACTTGAGCTCCACCAAAAGAACGGTTATCGAGCAAGCCACCATATTCACGAGCAAAAGGAACACCTTGAGCCACGCATTGATCTATAATATTGTTAGACACTTCTGCCAAACGGTACACATTGGCTTCACGAGCGCGGTAATCACCACCCTTCACAGTGTCGTAAAATAGGCGATATACAGAGTCGCCATCGTTTTGATAGTTTTTAGCAGCATTAATACCACCTTGAGCAGCGATTGAATGCGCACGACGAGGTGAATCTTGAATACAGAAGTTCAACACGTTGAAACCCATTTCAGCAAGCGAAGAAGCTGCCGAAGCCCCTGCTAAACCAGTACCAACAACAATCACATCAAGGCGACGTTTGTTAGCCGGATTCACAAGTTTTTGATGAGCTTTATAATTTGTCCATTTCTCAGCTACCGGTCCTTCAGGTATCTTTGAATCGATAACAGGCTGAGCGGATTTATTTGTATCTTTATTTATATCTTCCATTTCTCAATAAAAAATTATGAGGTTGATAATTATTAGTTGCACGCATCTTCACAAGCATTCTCGCTACATGAAGTATTTGATTTTTCACAAGGAGCATCGCAATCGTTGCAATTGTTATTGCAATTCACCTGCTCAGTAGCAGCAAGAGGACATTGTGCATTTGGACAATTTGCGCGAGCAAAGAATACAACAGCTTCGACAGCAAATAGAAGACATACTACAGTTGCCCATCCGATTGAAATAGTGCGAAGACGACTCATCCACACATTATTGTTCACGCCAAGTGATTGGAGGGAGCTCCAAAATCCGTGTGACATGTGAAACCAAAGAGCAGCAAAGCCAACTAAGTAAATAGCAAGAGTCCACCAATCTTTGAACGCATAATTCAAGAAGGCAGCCCCATCGGCAGGGTGTATAGCCACGCCATTGGCAACAAATTCAGTGCCCATAATTTCCTGATATTGCATACGATACCAGAATTGAATAAGGTGCACCACTAAGAAGCATAGAATAATAAGTCCGAGGACAAGCATGTTTTGAGATGCCCATTCTACTTGTTTTGGACGCTTGTTTTCGGCGTACGCGTCGTTTCCGCGTGCCTTCTTGTTCTGGTATGATACCACAAACGAATAAAGGATGTGAATTAAAAACCCAGCCGCCAACACAAGAGTTCCGGCTAAGGCATACCAGTTAGCACCGAGAAAATGACACACTGCATTATATCCCTCAGGAGATATAATAGCAACAGCATTCATCAGCACATGAAAGGTTACAAATAGGATAAGGAAAAGCCCGGTAAGTGACATAATGACTTTTCGTCCTACGGATGATTTTGTTAACCACATAGTAGTTCTGAATTTAGTTGTTAGATTTATTAATAGATATAATTTCTCAAATTTTCCACAAAAATACCGCAAAATAATCGTATGCACAAGAATAAATGCAAAAAAGCTAATTATTGAGTGTATCTTAAAAATACAGAAACCAATACTTAGATAATTTCATCAAATGAATACATTCAAAAAAATGCTTAATCATAAATCAATAACTAATATCTCATTCACATTATTTTATTGACCCGATGAATATATAAGAGTGACTAAAATTAAACCATCTCACAATATATGGCTTAAACATTGCTGGATTCAAGGATATTCCACCATCACTTAACACGTTGATTTTTAAGAATTAAAAGATTATTTGAAGAAATATAATAAAAATAGTTTGTTTATTAAATATTTGTATTACATTTGTCCCCGAATGGGGGATGAAAAACGAGAGTTTGATCAGCAACTTTTTACTCATCATCTTAACGCGCTGATATACAGCTTGTTTTCTTAGCCCCAGAATTTTTATATTTTTTTTAAATGAATATTTACATTTCAAATCTAAGCTACAACGTACAAGACGACAGCTTACAAGAGTTATTTTCAGCGTTTGGAGAAGTTTCTTCAGCTAAAGTTATCACTGACAAATTTTCAGGAAGATCAAGAGGCTTCGGTTTCGTTGAGATGAGTGATGATGCCGCAGGTCAAAAGGCTATCGACGCTTTGAACAATACTCAATTTGATGGTCGTACCATCAGCGTGAACGTTGCAAAACCCCGTGAAGAAAGACCAAGAAATTTCAGCCCACGTGGCGGTAATAACAGGTATTAAGACAAGGTAGTTATTGCAAAATACTCAAAAAAAGGGTTGTTTACTGTAGTAAACAACCCTTTTTCATTATATCAGCTACAAACCTTTATCCCGGCTCCAATAACCATAAAATGAACATCTACCATGTGACGCAGCTAACATCAACGCCCCTATTAGTCCGATGTTTTCAGCAATATGAAGCGCAGCATCAAAATTATCCCCAGTCCCAAATGCATGAATATTTATCATAAATGTTATCAAAAGAATAAGCACAGATGCTAATATCGATGATAAGCGCGAAAGTATATTAAAACATATACTAAATGCTGTCGCAAACCAACAAACCCCCACAAACAATACCCAGAATTTTGCCCCCGGCATACCTCCAAGCATATTTATATCGGAATCCTCCATCATAAAATGCATAAATCCCGCTATCATGAAAAATATAGCTAAAAGCACACGCCCTATCCCAAAAATTATATTTGAGAAGCTATCGTTGATGGACCAACCGCTAAGATATGAACTGCGGGCAGCAACCATAAGTGCGCCACCTGCAAATGATGACAAAAAGCCAATCGGGAGTAATGCCGTTTCAAAATTATGCCCCATAATTCCCCTCCATGTGGTAACGGCAATAATACAAAATATTACTATAGCTATTATAAGCCCGGATGCCCTTGCCCATATATCAAGAAAAAATGATACTGCGGTTGCAAACCAAAACAGACTTACCAACATTAGCCAGAAAATCGGATCACCCATCCACTCCGGCATTCCACTTACATAATGCCAAGGAGTTATCAGATAATCAATACACTCAAATACAAATAGGATTGCTAAAAAGTATCGCCCTATTATTGCATACCAATTATTACCTTTAATCCATGAAGCGTGAATCATAATCAAACCTTTTTTTATACTATAACATACAAACATTTAGAATAGTTATAAACAATATAAAAAAATACCGCATATAATCATTTTAGATTATATGCGGTATTTTTTTTAATATGAAGCCTCACTTTTACACGAGCTGAGATGTCGTCTCTTTACTCCCTTTGGCTGATGTTTTTTCCTCTATCTCTTTATCAATTTTCTCGTAGGGGGAGTGCATACTTTTATATTCAGGAACAAGATATTTCATATTTAGCACCATAGAATGAATATCACCATCATCAGCACATTCTATCATTTTCATCAACTTGGCTGAAATCTCTTGATAGTCATATTTCTGTACCTTAGCTATCATTATCTTTCGATTAGATGTAGCCGTGGTTAATTCTTTGTCGTTCAAAAGCTCTTCATAAAGCTTCTCTCCCGGTCGCAATCCTGTTTCTATAATCTTTATATCTTTCCCAACTTTTAGCCCAGCCAATGTTATCATTCGGCATGCAAGATCATATATCTTCACAGGACTTCCCATATCAAATATATAAATTTCACCTCCGCTTCCCATACATCCGGCTTCAAGCACGAGTGAACATGCTTCTTTAATTGTCATGAAGTAACGAATAATATCCTTATGAGTCACAGTAATTGGTCCGCCCTGCTCTATCTGTCGGCGGAAAAGTGGAATAACAGAGCCATTTGACCCCAATACATTACCAAAACGAGTAGTGATAAATTGAGTACATTCTGAGCCCAATCGTTTTTTTGCATCAAAAAACAAAGATTGCACATATATTTCTGCAATACGCTTGGTAGCCCCCATTATATTTGTAGGATTTACCGCCTTATCGGTTGAAATCATCACAAATTTATACACTTTATATTTCAATGACAGGTCGGCAACATTGCGAGTACCCATCACATTGGTAAGTATTGCTTCTGTTGGATTCATTTCCATCATTGGCACATGCTTATATGCAGCGGCATGGAATACAAAGCGAGGATTATAAGCTTGAAATGCTTTTTCCATACGTCGTCTATTTTGCACATCGGCAACATAAAGAGCAATCTTAATTTCCGGAAATTTCTCACCCATTTCAAGTTGCATATTGTGCATAGGTGTTTCAGCCTGATCTATAAGTATGATTTCTTTTGCACCAAATGCTGCTACTTGTCGCACTATCTCGCTCCCGATAGAACCGGCTGCTCCGGTAATCATTACCACACTACCATGAATATCCCTTTTAATGAGTGGATTATTGTTTGATATTTGATCACGGCCCAGTAAATCTTCAATCTGAATGTTTTTGATATGAGTGGATACTTGTGGCTCATTTGCCTCATTAGTATTAAACTCTTCAACTTGATTCAATACTAAAAGGGTAATTCCGTTTCTTAAAAAAATATCAGAAAAATCACTTCTCATCAATTCTATCTGAGTAGTAAGAAACACAAGAGTGTCACACTGATATTTAGCAAATATTTCGCCCACACTTTCCGCATTAAAATCTTCGATAGGAATACCATTAACCTTGTCATTATGCTTTTGATTAGCAATACTAAGAAGCGCTACCGGCTCAAACTTTCCGTTAGTCTCATTTTTAAGAGCAGACGCCAGGACGCAAGAATTAAGGGCTGACCCAAGAATAATTATTTTTTTACGTTCAACAGTTTTAGTTGAAAATTTCATGAATGCATATTTTATTCCTAAACGCATCATGAATAATAGCGTAAAACTAATACATCCAATCAAAAATAGGTTCCAAAAACTGAACAAATAATGCTCTTGCAATACATAGGTACCTATGTTTATAAAAAATAAAAATAACGTAGAATAAAATACCAATAGCAATACACGATACAGATCTTCGACCACAGAGAGACGTATGATACATTGATAACTTTTGGTAAAGTAATTCATGACCATATATACAAATATAACTATTGCTATCTTTATTGGCAACAACTTCGTAAGTAGCGAATCATTGAATCTATAGCTATCATAAGTAAGTAGTACGAAACAACTGAACCCTACCAATACAACATCAATCACAAATATAAGCCATCGAGGTGTAGGTGCAGTTTGTAGCCTATGATACAAACTCATTTTAGCAAAATGTGTAAAAAACCAATTCATATTATGTCCTTAGTATTATATATTTTTTAACTTATCTCTTTTTGCGTGTGTTTCTTTCTATAATTCGATTGGCA
>CAZYEO010000109.1:0-7948 GCA_964646495.1 uncultured Muribaculaceae bacterium | reverse complement strand
TTTTTTAATTTTATCGAGTACGCCTTTCATATTTTATTTTAATTACCTTTGTAACGCTATATTCACTAAACATACTATTATGGCAGCTATTAAATGTATTGGAATATTGACCTCTGGAGGCGACGCTCCGGGTATGAATGCGGCTATTAGAGCCGTGACTCGTGCCGCTATATTTAGCGGACTTAAAGTAAAAGGTATCTATAGAGGATACAAAGGGTTGATTACGGATGAAATAGTAGAGTTTAAGACTCAAAACGTTTCCAACATCATACAGCTTGGTGGTACTATTCTTAAAACTGCCAGGTGCAAAGAATTTGAAACTCCAGAAGGTCGTCAATTGGCTTATGACGTATTACAGCGTGAAGAGATAGATGCATTAGTGGTAATCGGTGGCGACGGATCATTGACCGGAGCAAGAATATTTGCCACTGAATTTAATTTCCCAATAGTTGGACTTCCCGGAACAATCGACAACGACCTCTACGGCACAGATACCACAATTGGTTATGATACAGCTCTCAACACTATAATGGAATGTGTGGATAAAATACGTGACACAGCTACTTCACACGAAAGACTTTTCTTTATTGAAGTAATGGGACGCGATGCAGGTTTTCTGGCACTTAATGGCGCAATAGCCACAGGAGCTGAAGCTGCAATTATCCCCGAAATATCCACAGAAGAGGATCAGCTTGCCGACCTCATTAAAAACGGATTCCGCAAAAGTAAAAACTCCTCAATAGTACTTGTAGCAGAAAGTCCTATCACCGGTGGTGCAATGGCTTTGGCAGAACGCACAATGGTAGAATATCCACAATACGATGTGCGAGTAACTATACTCGGACACTTGCAACGCGGAGGTTCGCCTACTGCCCACGACCGCATTTTGGCTTCACGAATGGGAGCAGCAGCAGTTGATGCATTTCTTGAAGATCAACGTAATGTGATGATAGGGATTGCTAACGATGAGATTGTGTATGTGCCATTCTCCAAGGCGATAAAAAATGATAAATCGATTAATCGTGACCTTCTCAACACCCTTCGCCGTCTTAGCATATAATGTTGAAACATTGAGCGTTAAGTAACGAAGAGAGATAAATGATAAAATTTTAATATAAAATTTAGCTTATCGATTTGCAAAATTCAAACAAATAATATAACTTTGCATTCGCTTTTGAGCAATCAAAGCCGGTCCTATAGCTCAGTTGGTTAGAGCATCTGACTCATAATCAGGGGGTCCATGGTTCAAGCCCATGTGGGACCACTCCCTAAAAAAGCCGTTACAATCCAGTAGCGGCTTTTTTTATACTCATCCGGAGCTTTTTTCACTAAAAGATCAATATTTATATGAAAAATGAGGGGGTGATATATTTTATGCCAATTGAAGCTTGCAATCCAATAATCAAATCTATTCACATATCTATTATAGTATTCCTTTGGGAATATCTAACAATATTGTTGCGTAAATTTATAGGGTAAATGAGCCTTTGGTAATTTATGTGGTTTGCACTATCTTTGTTATTTAATATGAGGTACAGAATAGTATTAAATCCGCGATACGAAATAATAAGAGATTATGTAGAATCTCTTGTGCATCTTCGCCCCGAAGAAATCGGAGCGGTGGTGTATGAGGCTCGTAACATGATATACAGTAATTGTGTAAATGGTGTGAAGCTCACTGTTAAATGCTTCAAAGTGCCATCATTGCTTAATCGTGTGATATATTCATACTTTAGAAAGGGGAAGGCAAAACGGTCGTATGAAAATGGGATGCGCCTGCAAGATTTGGAAATAGGCACAGCTACACCCATGGCTTACGTCGAAGAATATTCATGTGGACTATTAGCACGAAGCTATTATGTGTGTGCATTTTTGGAGAATATGAATGATATTCGCAATTGGCATTTAAGAGAGAATAACCATGAAATATTGGCTCATACTGCTGCATTTATGGCAAAGCTCCATAAAAAAGGGGTATGGCATAAAGATTTTTCTCCCGGGAATATTTTATATGACAAAGATTGGAATTTTTATCTCATTGATATTAACCGAATGAAGTTTAATGTGCATGAGCATAGTAAACTAATGCAGAATTTCAAATGTCTTCACGATGAACCGGAAGAAACAGCACGCATTGCCACCTTGTATGCCGGATGTGTAGATGGTGCAGATTCAGAAATGATTGTAGGCGATGCTCTTGCGGCACGAAAAAAATACAAGGATCATCAAGCTCGTAAGAGAGCTATAAAGAGTTGGTTCAAGCGAAAAAAACAATAATAACTATGGCAAAAATATCAGCGGTAGTCAATACATATAATGCCGAGAAATACTTGGATAGAGTGCTTCAAAGTCTTTCACGGTTTGATGAAATAGTGGTGTGTGATATGGAAAGCACCGACTCCACTATTGAAATCGCAAAAAAACATGGGTGCAAGATCGTTACATTTCCCAAAGGGAATTTTACTTACGTGGAGCCTGCTCGAAATTTTGCTATATCGCATGTATCAAACGAATGGATTCTGGTAGTAGATTCCGACGAGCTTATTTCAAACGAATTGCGTGAATATCTATATAATATTATTCAAACAGAAAAGGATTTAGGGGGAATGTTTATTCCTCGTAAAAATTTCTTTATGGGAAAGTATATGTCATGCTATTATCCCGATTATATCTTAAGGTTTTTACGAAAAGAGGGTTGTTATTGGCCTGAAACAATCCATTCCCTTCCAACCGTGAAAGGACGAATAGAAAAAATTCCGCGTAATCGTACCGATCTTGCCATAATTCATCTTGCCGACGACAATATGAATGACAGTATTTCTAAATTGAATAAATATACTGAAAATGAGCGTATTCGTAGAGCATCTAAATATAACTTCGTTCAATTCTTTTATGCTCCATTTTTCAAATTCTTTAAGACTTATGTGCTTAAAGGGGGATTTAAAGGAGGGAAACAAGGGTTTATACATGCCATGTTTGATGCCTTTTATCACTTCACTGCACTTGCAAAAATGGAGGAGGATCGACAAGCGAAACTCCCCCATAAGGATATTAAAAAGTATCTTGATTAAAACTTTGAATCTTGCATTAGTTGGCGAAAGCGCAACGGAATGGGAGTTTCAAACTTCATGTCGCGTCGAGTTATAGGATGCACAAATCGCAATGTTTGAGCATGAAGAGCAAGACGGTTTATAGGGCTGCTCTTAGCTCCATATTTTCTATCCCCTACGATAGGATGCCCAAAATCTTTCATGTGCACACGAATTTGATTCTTTCTGCCTGTGTCAAGCTCCAATTCAAGCATAGAGTATCCGTTGCGGCTGTTTAATGTTTTAAAACGTGTCACAGCAAGTACTCCACCATTTGAATCATCGGGGGATGAATATACTTCATACTGAGAATTTTCAGAAAGATAATTTTTTATTGTTCCGCTTTCCTCAGTTACTTTCCCCTCGACTACTGCAACATATTTACGGTTTATCACCATATTGTTCCAATTATGCTGCATGGCCTCTTGCGCTTCGGGTGTTTTAGCGAGCATCATTAACCCTGATGTATCACGATCTAAGCGATGTACTATAAATACCTTAGCACGCGGATTGCCATATTTTACGTATTCGCGCATTATACTATAGGCAGTACCATCTTTCACCTTGTCAGTTCCCATCGAAAGAACCCCATATCCTTTGTTGATTACAAGAATATCATCATCCTCATATACGAGTTTAATGCGTGGATTGCTAAAAACCTTGAACGATTTAGTGAAGTTTATCGACACTTTATCACCTTTATTCAATTTTGCATCAAATTGAGATGAGGGCATGCTGTTAATAGCAAACTGATTGTGTTTAAGCATCGACTTCACTTTTGTCTTGGTGTGGTCGGTCAATATCTTTGTAGTAAAATCGAGAAGATTAGTTTCATCTTCCGTTACTTCCCATGTGCGGACTATGTCTTCGCGAAGCTGAGGTCGCTTATTTATCTGTGCCATACGCTATATTTATTGCGCAAATATAATCATTTATTGCGCAAGTAGAGTTATAAACTTATTCTATAACACACGAAAGGGGGAAATTGATTATATCATTTATTTATATTATATAATCGCGAAAGGGTGCATAATCGGTCAATAATTTGCATTTGAGGTTGTAAATTCATGCTATTAATTTGTGTTTATACAAAAATGAATTAACTTTGCGTTTACTTTACACATTTTGCATGAAAGTTAAAATACACCGAGAGGGACTTAACATATTATCTGTATTGCTATTTATTCTATTAGCTATCAATATACCGGCATATATTTTTATACGCCCAATATGGATTCCAATAGTATTTATTTCAATATCCGCTATAATGTATTTATTGGTAGTGAATTTTTTTCGCTCCCCGCGCCGTCATTTTAAGGGTAATCCTGAAAATGCGGTAGTTGCTAGCGCAGATGGAACTGTGGTCGCACTGGAAGAGGTGTACGAAGATGAGTATTTGCATCGCAATGTGATGCAAGTATCTGTTTTTATGACTGTGTTTAATGTTCATGCCAATTGGTTTCCGGTAAATGGAAAGGTATTATATGTGCGACACCACTCAGGTCGATTCAAAGCCGCCTATCTACCTAAATCAAGTACCGAAAATGAACGTTCTACTGTAGTTATACGCTCGGAAAACGGACAAGAAATACTAATGAGACAAATTGCCGGTGCTGTAGCACGACGCATTGTCACCTATGCCGAAGAAGGAGAAGAAGCATGTATCGATCAACACATGGGATTCATAAAATTCGGCTCAAGAATAGATATATATCTACCATTAGATGCCGAGATATTGGTGAAAATGGGAGAAAAGACTACGGGGGGCATCACTCAGATTGCTCGCCTAAAATCTCACTAAGATGAAGCTATTACAATTAATCAAGAATAATATCCCCAATACAATTACGTGCTTTAATTTGCTCTCAGGTTGTTTGGCGTGTATATTTTCATTTCGTAGTCAAGAATCATTTGGATTTTTGATGGGATATGAATTAGTATTTATTTTTATCGGAATGGCTGCTGTATTTGATTTTTGCGATGGGCTTGCAGCGCGATTACTGCATGCATATTCAGCATTGGGCAAGGAGCTTGATTCTCTTGCCGATCTTATCAGTTTTGGGCTGGCTCCATCCCTGTTATTGTTTAATGCTATGCAACATTTTGAAGCTGCCGGATGCTCGATAATCCCATATATAGCTCTGTTGCTTGCAGTGTTTGGCGCAGTGCGACTTGCGAAATTCAACATCGACGATCGCCAGACGACCACATTTATCGGACTTCCAATCCCGGCAAATGCAATATTTTGGATTGGATTCTGCGCGTGGCTCTATAAACATCCAAATCTTTATCCGGGTTCGATTCTTATGATTTGCCTTATAGTGATATTTTCATTGCTTATGGTAAGCCGGTTGAGAATGTCATCTTTAAAATTTAAAAATTTATCGTTTGCCGACAATGTAAAACGATATTTCATAATCTTAGGAGCCATATTATTTGTTATCTCATATCAAGTGGCAGGCTTTGCATGGACAATCCTGTTTTATCTTGCTATTTCTCTTTTCGGACGAAAATCCGACAACAGTCAATAATCACCCACAGCTACTCTTGTGGAGCTTTGGGTATCGGCACGATATTTGATTGTCTATAGATACTTATAGTTTTTACTCATAATTGGCAAAAATGGAATTATTTTTTATTCTCCTCATATTTTTTATCCTCTGGCCTTTATTTAAATTATTTTTTAGGGTCTGGCAAGCATCTCGTTCGATAAAACAACAATACAGCAATTTCGCTAAATCAGCACGAGAATCTCAACGAGGTTATACTGATAGAGAGCAATATAATCCTTCGAGAAGGCACAAAAAAATTTTTAGAAAGACAGATGGTGAATATATAGACTTTGAGGAAATTTCAGAAGAACGCACAACGGTGGAATATACCGACTCCCCCTCCGCTCCAATAATTGAAGATGCTAAATACGAAGATATAAAATAGTCTCATTTACGACTCTTTGTATTCTCTTGGCGATGTTGTATATTTGCAACATAAACCAAATAGTATGCGTTGTTTTATTCTTATATCTATTGTCATGATTTTATTGTCGGGATGTGGAAATCATAATAAATATGACTCCCGTTTAACGGATGCCGATAATATTATTAATGATTCACCGGCACAATCATATAAATTACTTAAAAAAATTGACAAGAACACCATAAAGGGGAGTGCCAACCAAGCCTATTATGCTCTTCTCTATACCCAAGCCATGTATAAAAATATGGATATTATCCATAGTGATTCTCTAATAAATGTTGCTCTTGGTTTTTATGAGAATAATGAAGATCAAGAAAAATATACACGTGCACTTATATATAAAGGGGCTGCATTAGACGATATGGGAGAATCTAAAGAAGCTATGGAATGGTATAAACGTGCAGAAGATAATGCTGCAACATCAGATTATATGAATCTCGGACAAGTAAATATGCGTATGGCAGTCTTATATCGTGACAGTTATTCAAATATAGGGGAAGATATTGCCAAATACAAAAAAGCATTGAATTATTATTTATTAGCAGGAAGTAAACAATATCAATTAAGATGTATGCGCAGTATAGGCGCTTTATATAGGATGCGTGATATTGATAGTTCGTATTTCTATCTTAAAAAGTCTGTGCAACTATCAATAGAGATTGGTGATAGCGTGGCTCTATTCAAATGCTTATCCCTTTTATCTCGCACCTATTATTCTGATTCTGAATATATAAAAGGTAAAGATATTGCAGTTTCGGTAATAAAAGATGGCTTAAAATATATAGATATTAAAGATGCATATAAGGATGCAAGCATAGGGTATTCAAAACTCGGAATGTCGGATTCCGCCAGATATTATTACAATTTTATCAATGATGCCCATAATCCCTGCGACAGTGTATCAAAATTGTATGTCCTCGTTGAGTTGGAAAAAAGCAAAGGAGAATATAAGCAAGCACTTGAGCATTATATTCTCATGGATAAAATAGTCGATTCCTTGATATATAATAAAGCAGATGAGGAATTGTATTTAATCGAACAGCGATATGACAAACGGGCAGCTTATTTAGAAAAATCCAAGATACAACGAGAAAAATCAATATATGGACTTCTAATGATTATTTTTGCATTAATAGTGCTTGTGTTGATTATTCTTATGGTGCGACGTTGCCGTAAAATGAAAGATATAATGGCACTTGTGGAGGAACTTCAAACTAAGTCAAAAGCAGTAAAAAATGAATTGATAAAGAAATTAGAAGAAGAGCAAAATAATGAGAGTTCCTCAAAAAAAGATCGTGAAAGTCTTAATGCCCTCAAGCGAGTATTTTCCAATCAAGTAGATACAATAAAAAATCTGATTGAGTTTAGTTATCGAAACGATTGCTCCCCCGAAAGATTTATGAAAGAATTTAAAAAAATAATCAAAATCAATGAGTTGCCGGATGGGGTATGGTACGATATGAAATATTTTGTGGATGTGTATTATAATAATGTAATAACTAAAGTTGCCGAAAAACATCCTATCCTGAATGATTCTGAATTGAATTTTATTGTGCTATTATGTTGTAAATTTACAAATATTGAAGTAATGTTGTGTATGGGATATACAAACGAGCGGTCGGTGTGCAACAAACGGCTTATTATAGCAAAAAAAATAGGAATAAATCAATCCCTTGAAAAATATCTTCAAGAATTTATTCATACTAATTAAAATAGTTTAATCCTTAAAAAATAGACAACGATTTTACTCAGTTCAGTGGTCTGAAAAATCATTAAATATGGCAATGTGAATAAATTTATTTATAACTACTTGAAAAATAGTGTTTTGAAAAATGGGTTGTGAATGTCTGATTTTCACTTTAATTCATTTTTAATTCCTAAGT
>CAZYEO010000108.1:0-7993 GCA_964646495.1 uncultured Muribaculaceae bacterium | reverse complement strand
TGAATTCAGCCCTTTATTTTAATTTCAAAAAACTTTTATCGGACAGCAATAAAATTCAATAATAAATACCCTGATTTTACCGATGAGACAAAATGTTGGCTCCAAAAAAGATTAATCTGCAAAAGTCCAATTATGCAATCTATGGAATGGACTATAATGCACCGCCACCGAATCACTGAATAAAGATTAAAATCCACCCCCAGCAACATCAAACTGGCAGTTGTCCACTTTTTGTCCCCCTATTAATCGAATGTTTCACCTATAGAAACATGTATCTTTGCTACCAATTACGAAAGGGTCATACGGCACTTCGAATAACGATAAGGATCTATACATTATCAAAAGATTCAATTCATTAAGCGAAGGCAATGTGATTTACACATCAAAAGTGCAAGATGCAAAAGCCAAAGGGTGGAACGTAAAGGCATCAAAAGGAGCTGATTTAGATAGTAACTCATCAGTGACTATTAATGACAAGGATGATATAAAAGTAGTGACGGCTGAGGATCAAATCAATACATCTGGTATTGCAGTAAACGAAACAGTGAGTATATATACTACCGGGGTGCATTGGTAGCACAACAACACTGCACAGGCAACCCTATATCAGCATCAGCTTTGGAGCGCGGAATGTATATAATTCGCACTAATCAAAAACAACAAAAGTAATCCTCTAGTTTTTTCTAATACAACACACAGCTTTTTTATCCCATATAAAGGATATGACACAGAAAGCACAGGCTGGTTACGATCGTAACCAGCCTTATTAATTTATTCTCTTTGCTAATAAGGCACCCGTATATTTCCAAAAAAATTACATTATTTAGTTAAAATTTATCCATTGACTCTTATAGTTGAATTATTGCACCATGTTTTGATTTATTGACGCTATGAATAGGAATACAACACCCTATTTTTGGAATATTATTAATCTTAATTAATTACATCATGAACATTAACTTAAAATCTATCTTATTTGTATCCGGATTATTGGGTATATTAAGCTCATGCGGTGGTTCCGGAAGCGTATCATCATCAAAACTATTCGGAGATTTACCCGGAATCGTCTTATCTGAAAAGCAAGAAAAGGAAGCAGTCAATGCAAAACTTGGAGCATTGAGTAGCGATGATAAGAGAGGATTTGAATCAATCATGAATGAGGCGAAGGAAAAGGAAGCGAAGTATGAAAATGCAAAAAAAGAAGCAGGAGCAAAATTAGCAGGAACAGAATTGCCGGTAGAAATAGAATCTGGGGTTCCTTGCAAAATATCATCACCTATCTGCATCAAAGAAGTTACCGATAAAGGGAAGGTAATTCTTAGCGGAGAAATAGAAATTACAGAAGACATTACATTCAACAGCTCCGACAATCTTGGTGGAAGCAATTTTTCTTTTGTTTTTGTAGATGAAAATGGAGTGGGACTTCAAGAATATCATCCGGGACATATAAGAAAAGAGATCAATGCTCCCACCGAAACGGTGAAAGCAGGAAGCAAACATGCCGTAGATTGCAATTTCAAAATAGGCGATTCCAACGCAGAATCCCTTCTTAAAGCCGTTAAAATAGTAGTAGCCGATAAACGTAAACAGAGCAAAGCATATGTAGAAGCTCGTGATGCGTGGAAAAACAAAAAGAAATAGTTAGTTATTACTATCAAGAACACCACATGTAGCGTATCATCCTTTTTCGGACAAGGGTGATGCGCTACTTTAATTTTTGCTCCCATCCCATTTATTATAAATAATTCAATCTAAAATCAGACTTAGAAACAGTGTATTTTCGCATTGTCCACTTTTTGTCCCCCACTCTCTTAGCACCACACGATATAGAACATATATATTTGCAATGATTTTATTCATGATAAAACAATAACAATTATACAGAGATACAACTTAACTTCCGACCAAAAAAAGCGGAAAGGACTAAAAAACATAGGTTAGTTACAAAATATACAGCTACAATATGAATCTTAACTTAAAATCTATCTTAATAGTGTCAGGGTTGTTGAGCATGCTAACATCTTGTAGTAGCTCAGGAAACGTATCTTCATCTAAATTATTTGGAGATTTACCTGGAACAGTTTTAGCCGAAGAACAAGAGATTGAAGCTATTGAGTATAAATTGCAATCCTTAGGCAGTGAAGACAAAAACGTTTTTGAATCAATCATGAATGAAGTGAAGGAAAAAGAATTGAAATATAAAAGCGCAAAAAAGAAAGCAGGATTGAAATTAGCCGGAACAAAAATACCAACGGAAATAGAGGCAGGAGTGCCGTGCAAGATAACATCTCCTATTATCATAAAAGAAGTTACTGATAAAGGGACGGTGATACTTGATGGAGAAATGGAGCTAACAGAAGATATCACTTTTAGCAGCACCGATAATCTGGAGGGAAGTGCGTTCTCTTTTGTGTTTGTCGACAAATATGGAATAGGACTTGAAGAGTACCATCCCGGATATATACGGGTTAATATTAATGCTCCTACCGAAACAGTGAAGGCTGGGAGCAAACATGCAATAAATTGTGATTTCATAGTGAGCGTAAATAATGCGGAAGCACTACTTAAAGCCGTTAAAATAGTAGTAGTGGATAAACGCAAAAACAATAATATATATGTAGAAGCTCGTGATTCTTGGATGAACGAGTAGGAATCCCCTAGGTAATAATAGTAAACAAAGCGTAGCGCACCACCCTTGTCATAAGACAGGATGATGCGCTACTATAATTTTAAGTACATCTTGAAAGATGGAACTTATGATTTAGAATTTCTTAATTCCCATGATTTCGCGGACATCGGCAAGAGTTTTAGATGCAGATTCGCGAGCTTTTTCTGCTCCCATGCGCACTACTTTCGATAAATACTCATCATTATTTCTAATGTCAAGTATATGTTCCCTAATAGGAGTTGTGACCTTAAGAATATCTTCTGCCAATTGTTTTTTGAGATCTCCGTATCTTATAGAGCAATCGTTGTAAGCATTTAGGAAATGCTCCACAGTGTCGGGAGTAGAAACAAGATTGAGAAGGGTGAAAAGATTCTCAATAGGTTCGGTCATTTTAGAATTAGGAGCTTGAGGTCCTTCATCGGTAACAGCACGCATAACCTTTTTACGAAGCACTTTTTCTTCATCAAGCAGGTATATACAGTTTCCCTCCGATTTTCCCATTTTACCCGATCCGTCAAGTCCGGGAACTTTCACCGGTTCACCACCGAAATTGAAATTGGTAGGTTCCGGGAAATAATCCACTCCATAGAAAGCATTGAAACGGCGAGCAAATCTGCGGGTCATTTCCAAGTGTTGCTCCTGATCTTTTCCTACAGGTACTTTGTGAGCACGATGAATGAGAATATCCACAGCCATGAGTGTAGGATATGTAAGCAAACCCGCATTTACACGTTTATTTGAGTCATTGCCAATTATTTCGCTCTCTATATTATCGCTGTCGCTATTAATTCCGAGTTGCTTGCGAGCCTTATCCTTGAATGATGCCGTACGCATTAATTCCCCTATACCTACATGCATGTTGAGTAGTAGATACATCTCCGCTATCTCCGGCACATCACTTTGCACAAACAGAGTAGCTTTTTCGGGGTCGAGCCCTGCAGCAAGATACTCCGAAAGAATGCTTTTCACATTGCTGTGCAACATTTTAGGGTCGGGATGTGTGGTAAGCGCATGAAGATCGGCAATAAAGAAATAGCTATTGTAGTCTTCTTGCATCTTCACGAATTTGCTCAATGCACCATAATAGTTTCCGAGGTGAAGTTGCCCGGTGGCGCGAATACCGCTAAGTACGATTTCTTTCATAATTGATTATATTTTACACTTATGATGTATAATTATACACATCACAAGCAGAATTTCTCATCTGTAATAATAATTCAGATGCAAAATTAATGAATTTTTATGAGATAGCCTATCCCGGAGTCTTGGATAATAGAGGATAAATTATTTCCCCTATTTTGGGCGACGCCACAAGCACGCTCACATTGCGATCTTCACGGAAACGCTCGCACATTGCTCCAGCCTCGGCAGCAATGAGCAATCCTGCACACACATCCCATTCGTGTAGGTTCAATTCCCAATAGGCATCAAGGTAACCACCTGCTACCGAACATATATCTACGGCAGCAGCCCCCATGCGTCTCATTCCGCGCACGAGAGGCAATACAGATAGAAAATTATCCGTATTATTATCGGTTGTGGTCGCTTTATCTACGGGAAATCCGGTAGATACCACCGCTTTGTGAATATCTGTTTTAACAGAGCAATGGATGGGTTTTCCGTTAAGATATGCCCCCTCCCCTTTTACTGCTGTGTATAATTCGTTGAGATATGGAACAAATACTACTCCCACGATGGTTTCACCTTTGTATTGAATGCCGATTGATACGCAAAATTGCGGTAATCCGCTACTGAAATTAGTAGTGCCGTCCAACGGATCGATAACCCACAAATAATCACTATTTGTATATTCTGGCGCTGATTCCTCCGACAATATTGCATCGCCCGGAAAATGGGCATGAATACCATCGATTATTATACGTTCACTCAATTTATCGGCAATGGTTACGACATCGCTTTCATTGAGTTTAGCATCTATCGCAAGATCCGGAGTGCGGAAATGTTGTAGCTGCAATCGCCCGGCTTCTTTTGCCCAATTAATGGCATGAAGCAGGATATTATCGGTGTCGTGTATCATAATTATATTTTTTTAGCCCTGTTGATCGGCAATAATAGGAACCGGGCGTTTGAAAACCTCCTTAAATGATATGAGCGTTTCGGTGCGTGCAAGCCCCAAATTCTGTATCTTTGTGTGAATAACATTGAGGAGGTCTTTATTGTTTTTCGCATAGAGCTTGATAAACATATCATATTGCCCCGTAGTGAAATGACACTCCACAACTTCAGGTATCTCCTTGAGCTTTTCGACTATTGTAGAGAATTGCGAAGGATCTTTAAGAAAGAATCCCATATATGCACATGTATCATATCCTACTTCGGAAGGATCAATAAGAATTTCGGAACCCTTTATTACCTTCATCGAAGTTAGTTTCTGCAATCGTTGATGAATAGCAGCACCCGATACATTCGACTCACGAGCGATTTCGAGAAAAGGACGTCGAGCATTTTCCGAAAGCATCTTCAGGATTTTGAAATCAAGAGCATCTAATTGAAAATTTGCCATATTTATTTATTTGAATTACATTTACAATTCATATTGAAAATTCCACAAGGATCATTATCATTATAATAACAAACTAATAAACAAAAGTAAGAAAATTTTGAAATATGATTATAAATTACAGGAAAATTTCTTCCGATTATTGCAACATTAAAAATATAGAGGAATTATACATTAATTCTTTTCCGAGTGATGAGCGTAGGGAATTTGTTAAAATTATTGAATTACTTGAAGATTCTACATCGCCTTTTAAATTAATTTCCGTTGAAATAGATGGCGAATTTTCTGGCTTTGCAAGCTACTGGGAGTGGGATGACCTACGATATATGGAACATTTTGCAATATCGCCCGATGTGCGAGGGAATGGAATTGGGGCTAAAGTTCTCGAATATCTCCGTTCCGCATCTTTTACTCCCATAATATTTGAGGTAGAGCATCCCGATGATGATATGGCAAAACGTCGTATTCAGTTTTATCAACGCAACGGATTCACACTTCATCCAGAAATACCATATATGCAACCAGCCTACGATGACACAAAAAGCCCTATGCCACTGATACTCATGACATATGGAGATATTCAACTTTCTGAAAATTGCGAATTTATACATCGCATTAAGAAAGAAGTATATGGATGGGAACCGATGTAAACTATATTAGAGTTAAATAAATATGTTAATGACGTTAAAGGTTCAACAAAAACATATTTTTGTTGTTAAATTAATTAACTTTGCTGAGGAGTAATTTTGCTCTTTAAGATTTAACCTATATATTATAAATGTCCATAATTCAGACCCATAAATATCAATTTTCAATATGCACCATATTATCTTTCTTATGTGTTATACTTCTCGCATGTGGAGGCACACAGAATGAGAGAAAAATAATAACCGTAAGCATTCAGCCACAGAAATACCTGCTTGAGCAGATTGTGGGAGATAAATATGATGTAATATGCCTTCTATCAAAAGGTAGTAATCCGGAAGCGTATGAGCCTAATATGTCTCACCTTCTGAATGTAGAAAAAAGTCAAGCATTTTTCAGGATAGGAAATATTGGATTTGAGCTTGCAATTTTGAATAAAATCCAGAAAAACAATCCTAATCTCCCTATATATAACAACTCTGAAGATCTAAATTTGATAGAGGGGGGACATTCTGCAAGTGCTGACGAGAATCATACCCACGAAATAGATCCACATGTGTGGAGTAGCATTCCAAACATGATGGTTATCGCTAAAAACATGTATGATGCAGTAGTGGAATTAGACCCTGCAAACGAAAAATATTACTCCAAGAACTACGATGCAGTAATATCCGAATTATTGACATTCAACGATAAGATAGCACGCCAGCTTGCGCCCAAACGTGGCAGTGCGTTTGCTGTGTGGCATCCCTCGCTCAGCTATTTCGCTCGCGACTATGGGCTGAAACAAGTGAGCATGGAATATGATGGCAAAGAATCATCTATTAAACACATGCGCACCAAGATAGATGAAGCCAAAAAAGACAGTGTGAAAATATTCTTTTTTCAAAAAGAATTTGACGGACGCCAAGCAGAAGTAATAAACGACGAGATAGGAGCCAAATTAATCACCATAAACCCAATGAATTACAATTGGAAAGAGGAGATTCAAGCTACAGCCGATGCAATCGCAGCCAATTAACATAATAGAATTATCCCATATCTACAAAAACTTCGACGACCGCACTGCGTTGCGCAATGTGACTTTCAATGTAAGAAAAGGGGATTTTGTAGCAATTACCGGACCTAACGGAGGGGGGAAAACCACACTTTTGCGAATTATTTTGCAATTGATAAAGCCCACATCAGGAGAATTACGCTTCTTCAATGGAGATGGTAATCCCATAAAGCATCTCAATGCAGGATATTTACCTCAAAAAAACATGATAGATTCTCGATTTCCAATCACAGTGGAAGAGGTAATAACATCAGGGATGCTCGGCAAAGAGGGTTTATTTCACCACACCAACAGCGATGACCGTCGGAAAGTGGATGACACAATAAAACTAATGGGCGTAGAATCTCTTAGAAAAGAGCCTATCGGCAATCTATCGGGTGGACAACTGCAACGCACATTATTGGGACGAGCTTTAGTTACCGACCCACAAGTATTGGTGCTCGACGAACCTCTTTCATATGTAGATAAAAGATTTGAAGAGCAAATATACCGTATCATCGATGACTTAGCAAAGAATACCACCATTCTTTTAGTATCTCACGAAATGACAACTATAGCCCAAATGGCAAATCGACACATAATAGTTGACTGTGATGTACACGATTGCCATGCAAGCCACCACTATATCAAAACAGATTGCGATTAATCGCCTTCTCATGAAATATCAACAATCAATTGACACACCCATAGGTGTATTACACATACTCACAGATGAATCGGGAATATTAGGAATATCCCCGGTACCATATTGTACTGAATACCAAGAAACCCCGAATGGGAATATATGTGTGAAACTGTTGGAAAAATATTTCAATGGTGAAAAGGTGGATTTATCTCTCATATCTATCTCAAACAATATAGAAGGAACTAATTTCCGAAAAAAGGTGTGGTGTGCATTGAGCAGAATCCCTTACGGAACAACACTGACCTATGGAGAACTTGCCAAAATTATAGGAAGCCCGAAAGCAGCTCGCGCTGTGGGGCAAGCAAATCACTTCAACCCTATCCCAATTATAATACCATGCCACCGTATAATTGCATCAGGGGGAAACATAGGTGGCTATGGCTTGGGTATAGAAATAAAACGAAAATTATTGAATAT
>CAZYEO010000107.1:0-8061 GCA_964646495.1 uncultured Muribaculaceae bacterium | reverse complement strand
AATTTTTCATGTTCAGATTAGCTAAACTATATGCGTAGAAATATAGCCACCAACCCGATTTATCCGCTGATCCGATAAACGTTTGATTTAGAAAAATATAGGGGTGTAGGTTCACGGACCTCCCTCTCCGCTGAAACCCTAAGACAAATAGGGTCAAAAGACACAAAATCGGGATCAGCGGAATCTGTTGTAAGGCTTTGATGGGTATATAAACACAAAAAGAGATCAAAATTGATCTCTTTTTGTGTGGTGCCACCAGGAATCGAACCGGGGACACAAGGATTTTCAGTCCTTTGCTCTACCAACTGAGCTATGGCACCATTGCCTTATTTGCGTGTGCAAAGATAGAGGCTATTTTTGGATTGTGCAAATTTTCTTTTGACTTTTATTTATCATATTACTATTACCGACCACCACGCATCCAACAACACAGCTGATATATAGCTAATTATATGCAAATATCCATAGTCCTTAAAATTCTTTAATTACTAATTTTATATATATTGGTGTTCTACAACATACGTTTCTTTCGTGTAAGTATTGCCTAAAACTCTTTATTTTGTAGTTTTCCGAATGAGAAATTGAACGAATGGAGAAATTAATGCAATATATTTGGCAGCACAAGCTGTGGAACCCATCGGCGATGTTTACTAATGATGGTCGTCGTGTGAGGGTAATAGACCCCGGAATGCTTAACACGGATGCCGGTCCTGATTTTTTCAACGCCAAAGTGGAAATAGATGGTGAAATGTGGGCAGGAAATGTGGAGATTCATGTTCGCGCAAGCGACTGGAAACGACATGGACACAGCAATGATGCTGCTTATGATAGCGTGGTGCTTCATGTAGTAGGAAAGGATGATGCGCCTGTGATGCGTGGCAACGGTGATATTATTGCACAGTTGGTGATGCCTTGTTCGCCGCATTTCACCGAACGATATTCTAATCTGGTAAATTCCGACACTATTCTCCCATGTGCCACGCATCTGGCGGATATTCCATCAATCGCACTCACCGAATGGATTGAAGCTCTGGCTTTCGAGCGCCTTCACAGCAAAGTGTGTAGGCTCACAGAACTTCTCGATTCATTTAGTGGAAGTTGGGAAGATGTGTGCTATGTTACCCTTGCTCGCAATCTCGGATTTGGAATAAATAGTGATGCTTTTGAGCGATTGGCTCGGCGTACACCCTTGAGATTGCTCCACAAACACAGTGATTCCATGGTGCAAATAGAGGCTTTACTATTCGGGCAGGCAGGGATACTCGACCCCCAGCAATATAGGCATGATGAATATTTTCAACATCTTTGTCGCGAATACTCCTTTCTTGCCAATAAATTCTCGCTCACGCCAATGAGCAGTGCTTCTTGGAAGTTTTTCAGGATTCGCCCGCAGAATTTTCCACATCGGCGCATTGCCATGCTCGCACATTATATATATGATGGATTTAAATTAATGTCTCTTATACGCGAGGCTCGAGGAGAACAGGAGCTACGCGAAATTTTCGACATAAAACTTAGTGGATATTGGGCTACACATTATTCTTTTGGCACACCCTCTCCTGCGGAGCAAAAAGCGATAAGCCGCTCTGCCATCAATATAATATTAATAAACACAGTAGCACCTATTTATTTTGCCTATGGCGAATCGGTGGGTGATTGCGACATTGCCGACAAAGCAATATCGTTGCTCGAAGAGCTCCCGGCTGAGAACAATGCAATCATAGCTCAATTTGTGCGTTGTGGAATCAAAGTACCAGATGCGCTCACATCACAAGCACTGATCCAATTGCGTCGGGAATATTGCGAACCACGCAAATGCCTTTATTGCCGCATCGGACACCGATTGCTATCGAAAGCAGCAGCCGAGCCATAGAATAATTGATAACTGTGCAAAAAAAATTATTTTTTATACTAATAAAACCTAAGTTTAGATTACCTTTGCCTGCGGAAATTTAAACTAATTATTTTATGAAAATTCTAAACATGTGTATCGTATCGGCATTATTAATGTGTGCCACTTTTATGAGTTGTTCTAACGATGACAACACAAAAATCGTAAATCCTTCACCACGCGAGCAATGGAGTGCCACCCTTAAAGGGAATGGCGAAATACTGGGGGCTTATCCCGATTTGTTTGTAAATTATTGGGAATATACTTATAATGTGAATGAACATCCCGATGTTGCATTGTGCATAAAAGGATCATATCCACACGCTCGATTTTTCAGTTTCTCTATTTATAATGATGAAAAAGGGGATGCAATTGCCGGAATAGATGATGTGAATATAGAACCGGATGCAAATTGTGTGAACCCATTCAAAAAGACATCGACCGATAACAATACGTTCACAGTATATGTAGTGCCCTCAACCATGAGCGAAAGCAAAATAGCACAACTCCCATCTAAAAATATTTGTCGCATAGAAGCCGGTGTGAATAGAGCGGCATTGTGCATCCGTGAATATCTCGGAACTGACATCAACGGAAACCCGGATGAATATGGCGGAGTAGAACTACCATCGGTTCAAGCCATAAATATCAACACTCTCCAGGAGGTAAAAGCCCCAATGCGCACCACTTCCAACATTGACAAATTCTCAGGAGATTACAAACCTCAAAAAGCTGATAAATATCGTGATATGCCTTTTTTCTTAGCATCCAAAGGTGCATATTACCCTAATTATTCCACCGACTATCTATATGCCCGCACGGTGCTTGAAGATGATTCGGTGTTGATATTCAGCTTCATCCCTGTTGATGTACCCAAAAAAGTGGAAGATAATGAAAAGGTAAACGCGCGTTATTGGTCGATATGTTTGGGATCAGCTCTAAACACTCGCTCCTATTACTCAATCTACGACAAGGAAGCTGATGTGAAGGATGGCGAAAAATGTACATTTATAATTGCAATGGCTCAAAATCCCAATATCGATAAAATACGTGCCAAGGTAGATGCACTAAAAACCAAGTCACAAAATTGGCAATTAATGGTGTGGGACCGCGAAAAGAAAGATTTAAACGATAAAGAGATAGGAAATACAATCGTGACCATGTATCGCAATATTTTACCAAATGATAAATGGGAACATTCAATTGCCAAAATGAAAGAAACCCCTTATGGCGACCCGGTAGACCATGTGTCGGACCCAAATATGCAATTAGCACACAAAGCTTTGGGAGATTATGGACCTTATGGATTCAAATACAAGAGCGAGGACTTCTTGAAAGATGACTTCAAATTGATAGAATATTGACTACACCCCTTAATTGGGTAGAGTGTTCAAATAGCATAAATATCACACCGAGTAAAAGCAGCTACATTGTGTAGCTGCTTTTTTATTACACTTAATATTAGATTCTTAAATATCAGTAATTTCATTTTATGACCAACAATCGCATCTTTGAGCAGAGAGTAACATCTTTTATTAAAAGTTCGAGCAATCAATATAAAATTGGAGCTTTTTGATGTTATATGTGAAGATTGTCTGTTTTTATTAGCCAAAAATCACTTTATGGCTATAAAATTATGCTATTAGGTTTTTTATCGATAAATTAGCATCGATTTATTTAACCCTAATATAAATCTATACTCGTGAACCTCTATCGTATGGAGAAAAAGAGATAGACCACCAAGACTGAGAGTAGAAAACAACTTATCTAAATTTTTGAGAATCTAAAAATGGCTTACTATAACGAAACTGACTTCATAAGAGGAGAAATCTTTAAATTAGCTCAACTTGACTATTTAATAATCGACATCTCTAAGCAAAAAATAACCATCGGCAACATCATTCAGGATTGTCTCGGACTAAATGATAATGAGTTTTCCTACGATGAAGCACTCGACAATCTTAACAACGAGGGAAAAGATCTCGTAAAAATATTTGCACCCGATTTTTTAAGTAAAAAGAGGAATAATATCATACTCCATCTTAATGATAAGAAACATCCTCAAAAAAGTATCTATATCCAGATAGCTAAAGTGGATATAAATACTGGAAGAATGTTAGGCTACGTGCATATCATAAGCCGGGAAATAGGAGTAAGTATCGATTTGGGACATAGTGTATCATCCGATTCCAATACTGAGAATATGAAATCGGTATTCCTTGCTGACATGAGCAATGAGTTGCGCGAGCCAATCAATACAATTGTGGGCTTTTCCAAAATACTTGCCAACACCAATGATATTTGTGAACGCGAAAGCTATCTAAAAATAATCGAGGAAAACAATGTCATGGTCTTAGGTCTTATTAATGACATCATCGACTTAAGTAAAATCGAAAATGGAACACTCGATTTGAGTTTTGACACATTTGGAATACATGCATTTATGCGCGACATATATTCCAATGCACTACTTCATTGCAATAACAAATCTGTTAGCATTAAAATTGAAGAGCCTATAAACGATTTTCTAATCACAACCGACAATGCGCGTCTACGACAAGTAATAAATTATTTGATTTTGAATGCTCTTCGTTTTACCGAACAGGGAAATATAGTGTTGAAGTATTCGCATAAAGGTGATTATATTAAAATAAATGTTGCAGACAGCGGTATTCCTATCGGAAATTATCAACAAAAATATATTTTCAATAGATTCGTAAAAGAGGGGGAATCATCCGAACGAAGCAATTTAGGATTATGCCTTGCAGCATCTATCGTAAAACTTCTTGGTGGAGCAATCGAAGTAAAATCCGATGGTGAAAAAGGATCTGAATTTAGTATTTCCCTCCCGATCGCCACCGATGAAACAATAATCAACAATAAAAAAGAAAAGACGGAAGATTGCTCTTCCGAGAACAAGAACAAACGCATCACAATCCTTGTAGCCGAAGATGATGCAAGCAATTATAAATTATGTGAGATTCTTCTGCGCAAAAATTATGATATACTTCACGCTTGGAATGGAGTAGAAGCCGTGGAAATGTATAAAAAGTATTCTCCTGATATAATATTGATGGATATTAACATGCCCGAGATGGATGGGTATGAAGCAACCACAGAAATACGCAAAATATCGTGGTCTACTCCGATTGTGGCACTAACTGCCTATGCCCTATCAAACGATGAACATAGAGTACTCGAAAGTGGATTTGATGCATATCTCACCAAACCGATTGATGTGGATAAACTCAACAAGACACTCACCGATCAACATGGAAGCCGAACATTCTGATAATAAATACTATCGGCAGATAGACAAAAAAGTAAAGATAATAGATATTTTTCCTTTTTTTCTACGCTCAATACTGTAACTTTGCACAATGAAACAGATGAAAAATATAGCTATTTTCGCTTCTGGAAATGGCTCTAATGCAGAAAATATTGCAAAATATTTCTCTACAAGCCAAAATGCAAGAGTGAGATGCGTTTTATCTAACCGAGAAACCGCATATGTGCATCAGCGCATGAATAACCATGGCATTCCATCCGTAACATTCAAAAAAACAGAATGGGAATCGGCTCTCCCAATCATGGAATATCTCGCCACGATGAATATCGACCTGATTGTCCTATCCGGATTTTTAGCTATTGTGCGCCCCCCTATTATTGAAGCCTATTCCGGTCGCATAATAAATATACACCCCTCTCTCCTCCCAAAATTCGGAGGGCAAGGAATGTGGGGAATGAATGTTCACAGAGCCGTTGTTGAATCCAAGAGCACAGAAAGCGGTATAACAATACATTATGTCTCCAATGTAATAGATGGAGGCGAAATCATATTGCAAAAGAGTTGTCCTGTTTTGCCTGAGGATACCCCCGAAATGGTTGCTACTCACGTACATGAGCTCGAATACACCTATTTCCCGGTGGCAATTGAAATGGCTCTTTCCAAGATAGACATATTCAAAATTTAAAATATCTCACAAAATCATTGGTAAATATAAAAAATATCGGTTAATTTGCACAAAAATCTAACGAGTCAATTAAAATCAAAATTATGAAGAAAAATTATTTATTACTATCCTTATTAGTAATTTGTTTAGGATTGTTCACATCATGTGAAGATGACAAGGACACAAAAGAAACTCCAGAAATTGCAGGAACATGGTCACTTGCACCTGTCGTAATGGAACAAGAACAATTTGTTTCGGGTCCTATTAATCTCACATGGGAAGCTCCAGAAGGAACAACACTTATGGGTATAGATTTATCATTTATCAAAGCATTGGTTCCATCAATGACATCTCCAATGATTGCTCAAGAACTTAAATCTATCACTTTTGATGCTAAAGGAAATATCTCAGCCGTAATCAATACAGGCGAAGGAGAAACAGTGAAATGGGAAGATACCGGCATTGGATATGCTACATACACATTAAAGCCTAACAATGTATTATTGTTAAACCTTAATCTTACTAAGATAGCTGCAGAAGAACCAGAATTAATAGCTGCAATTCAAGCAATGCCAGAAATTAAGAAACTATTTGAAGCTGGATTTACATTAAACTACAAATTATCGGCTGATAAGAAGACTTGCAATATCTTTATTGACAAAGCATTCGTGCAAAGTTTGATGCCTTTAATGTCTACTATCGTTCCATTGCTTCCTGAAGGACAACTCAAAGGTATTCTTACTGCCGTAGTAGAACAACTTCCTGATGTACTTAAAGTTACAACAAAATTGGAAATTGGTTTGAATTTAGTAAAACAATAACCGAATATGAATTAACCATATAGAGCCTATAGAGATGCTTTATATCGGTTTTCAAATAAAGAAATCGCATCCTTCGATTCTATAATAAGAATCACGGATGCGATTTTTTCATTATAACCTTAATCGGGTTTCTTATCTTGAAGAATATCTCTGATTTGAGTCAAAAGTTCTTCCTCTTTCGTGGGTGGTGGCGGGACGGGAGCGGGTGCCTCTTCCTTCTTCTTAAAAGATAATTTCGAGATTAATACAATAAACACATAAATAGAAAACGCAATAATCAAGAAATCTATGGTATTCTGAATAAACACACCATAATCAATAGCGACCTCGGGAACATCTTTTCCATTCGCATCTTTCCCAGCTTCAGATAATACCAATTTCAATGATGTAAAATTAATCCCCCCTACAAGTTTACCCACAATCGGCATTATTATATCACTCACCAACGAGGATACAATCTTTCCAAATGCACCTCCGATTACTACACCGACAGCCATGTCGAATGCATTTCCTTTTAGCGCAAAGCTCTTAAATCCAGTCAAAAAATCACTTTTCATTACTTTTAGATATTAAATTTTATGAGTTACAAATATAATGCTTGACATCTCCCAAAAAATTAAAGAAAAAAATCCTTTATTTTACGCAATACTCTGCTATTTAAAAAAAATATATTACTTTTGTAGCGCAAAAAGAGAATTAATATTATCCCTTTGGAGTGTATTATAATAATGTCACGGCATTCTTAACGACAAATATAATAAAAATTTCTTTTTTGAGATTAATCCCCTCATTGATAGGAATAATTTTAACCAAATAAAATTTTGTAAGATGATTAAAGTAGGTATTAATGGTTTCGGACGTATCGGTAGATTCGTTTTCCGTGCCTCTACAAAAAGAGATGACATCCAAGTAGTTGGTATCAACGACCTTCTTCCAGTTGATTACATGGCTTATATGCTTAAGTATGACACTATGCACGGTCATTTTGACGGAACAGTTGATTACAATCTTGAAAAAAGCGAACTTATCGTTAATGGCAAGAGTATCCGTGTAACAGCAGAACGCAACCCAGCTGATCTTAAGTGGGATGCAATCGGTGCTGAATATGTAGTAGAATCTACAGGTCTTTTCTTGTCACAAGACAAGGCTCAAGGTCACATCGATGCCGGTGCTAAATATGTTGTAATGTCTGCTCCTTCTAAGGATGCTACTCCAATGTTTGTATGCGGTGTTAACTTAGACGCTTATGTTAAGGGCACAAAATTCGTTTCTAACGCATCTTGTACTACTAACTGTTTGGCTCCTATCGCTAAGGTTCTTAACGATAAATTCGGTATCACTGACGGTCTTATGACTACAGTTCACTCAACAACTGCTACACAAAAAACTGTTGATG
>CAZYEO010000106.1:0-8147 GCA_964646495.1 uncultured Muribaculaceae bacterium | reverse complement strand
AATTCCTATTGCGTTTACACAAATAGTTAAGATTGATAACATCGACACAAACTATGAAATGGATAGCGTGAGGGAAGCTTTCGATAATGGTCCTTATTTTACCCTCTACAAGGATAATTATTTTATCGGAGGCACAACAATCGGTAGTAAACCCACCAAAACCAACTCTGATGTAAAGTTTCAAATAAGCGTTTCGCAACGTCTTACCAAAAGTACACTCCCTTTCAATTCATACCTATTCTTGATGTATAATCAGCGATGTATGTGGAATGTGTTTGAAAAATCAATACCCATGCGCGATTTCAATTTTAATCCCGGTATCGGTATTGCACGTCTTTTGATAGTAAAGAACAGATTGGTAGGAAAAGCTACTCTTGTTATCGAACATGAATCCAACGGACGTGATGGAGTGGAGTCTCGTAGTTGGAATCGTATTACGTTCGGCGCAAGTATTTTTGTAGATCCACGCTTTATGATTCATGGAAAGGTGTGGATTCCCATTATTGACGGACAAAATAATCGTGATATTCTTAGATATTGTGGTATATACCAAACAGGAATCTCTGTGATGTCTAATAATAGAAGATTTGGATTTGCCGCAATTGTTGTGAAACGTCAGGGATGGAATCTTAATATGAATACTATAATTGAATTTAATTATCGTTTATTCAAAAAGGAGAATCAATACTTATTCGCTCAATATTATAATGGATATGGCGAAAATCTTCTCGATTACAATCAATTCCATTCACGGTTACGCATAGGATTTGTAATCAAGCCCCAATTTTTCAGTGATTATTAGCAGGTTAAGAAGTCAGGTTAATATTGTATCTTATTGGTGTTGGTTATTCCAACAGCCTTTGTGCATCCCGAAAAATTATTATCGATAAAGTCCAAATACTTATTTATATTATCATTAGTATTTCGTTCTCCGCAATAATACATCTCTATAATAGGGTAATATGCTATAATTTTTTCTTTAACCTCATCGACCGAGGGTGCTTTCGCCAATTTACTATAATCTTCATAGGTATATGATGTAAATGCCACATTCTCATTTATACCCCTATTATCAAGCAAATATCCATGCTTTAACGGGGTAGGAACAGCCAAAACCCCATTAAGATACACATCCTTAGGATCGGGATATGACACGATGTTTTTATGAGCAGCATCCATTATCACTGGCACATTCTGCAAATAATCATTATCAGTCTTATATATTACTATTTCAGGCATTTTTGCATTCATCCCTTTTATATCTCCTTCCCATTTTACCGGCATGGCGGTATCAACACTATTATTTGGAGCTACAGTTTGTTGTGTAATTGTATTTTTTGAACCACAACATCCGGAAAGTGTCATCATTATGGTAATTAATATTGTTATTGTCAATTTCATTATCCGAGTGTTTTATATTTATGGGATAAAAGTAATCATATTTATTCAAAGTAACTACGTTTTCTCGTATCCAATAATATAATGGCTCAAAAGAGTGTTATTTCACTCCTCTGAGCCATTATTTTTTATTTATATGAATCAATTATTTTTTTATAAATTGCTTCACAAATTCTCCTTCATCTGTTTTAATCTTTAACAAATAATTGCCTGCCGACAACGATGATACATCAATTCTGGAAGTAAACTCATCTTCCATTACAATACGTCCGGTCAAATCATATATTTGAACATTGCGTACACTCTCAGACTCACAAGAAATCATTATATAATCGCTTGCAGGATTGGGATATATCTTAACAATATCCGATACTGTTACATCTTCAATTCCGGATTCTCCGGTGAGAGTAAATTCCAATCTGTTTCTGATAGTACCGTTTGCAAGTGCTGTGTTATCCTTATAATATACTCTTGCGAAATATTTTCCCATATCTATATCGGTAGCTCCCTTTATAGTTACAGTAGCTGTGCTATTGGCATCAACCGCAAAATCAGCAAAAATATCGGCTACACCACGTAGGGTAGTCATAGAGAAAATTATAATACGTGCTGTTCCGATATAGAATCCTCCTGTATTTCTTATTTTTACCGTAGCTTCCATGTTATCTTTTGGCACATTATTATTATCTACAAATGTGAATCCATCTAAGAATAGATTCTCTTTTTCAGGGGTCGGCTGTACTGTTATATCTTTTGTGGCACTTATATGATTTCCAGCCTCATCAAGTATCACCAATTTGTAATCTCCTGCTGCTACATTTATAGCATCGATAAATTTCACGGTTTGTGTTTCACCCTTTTGTATATCAACAACTACCTCAGAGCCTTCACTGATTTTTGCCAATGTATTTTTGTCTAAAATAGCAGCATAAACTTTTCCATAATATTCATCACCAATATTGGTAATATCAGCTACGAATGTAGCTGAAGCTCCAGTGAGGATATTACCAGCTGCAATAGGATTAATTTCTGTGATTACAGCTGAAATATTAGATTGTGGCATATCTGATGATGCAGTAACCTTGTTTCCTGATACGGTAATATAACTTTTTTTACCCAAAATAGCGATGTCACACAACTCCCAATCGGTTGTTCCTGAAACATTTACCATAGGAATTATTTGATATTGACCATCAGCTATATTTACAGGAACCATTACTTCAGCTGAAATAGATTTATAATAATATCCGGCACCCAAACTAAATGAAGAACGGAAAACATCATTTGCAACTACAGTTCCAGACTCTGCGTTAACGATAGCGATACTTGCTTGCCCAGAAATTGATCCATAACCGGCATTTGTGAAATTAGAAAGAGAAACATTGATTTTTGCCCCTTTTTCGTAATCTCCGGGAGTTACTGAAACAGCATCAACCACCATTGAATATTCGTGTTTCACACTTTCATTGGTAGGTTTCTGAATACCTATCACAGCATCTTGATTATAATTATATCCTGAAGTAGAACCTCCGATTCCCTGAGCTCCAGGTGTGAGAGCTTCAATTTTGAAGTAGCCGTTGCTCATTCCACCCCAGCCCCAATTTATATGAAACATTTTATTGGAATCATAACCATCAAGCACAAATTGATGACCACCTGTCTTAGATTGTCCACCATACATTACAGGGCGATTTGCGTCAATTTCTGAAATCATTATTCCTTCCCAAACTGAACGTGAATAATATTCTCTTGAGAGCAAACGCATCCCTTTATCGTAATTAAAATAATCGCGCATTCCGCATATAGCTACCCCGGTATTTGCACCACTCGATGGTCCATAATCCATATAAGAAGCTACACCACAATGATACATTAAAGTAGCCACAGCCTCACAGGATTCTTCGGAGCTTGAAGAATTATATGTTGGGGTCATTTTATCCCAAGCATAAGTAGTAGCACCAAAGTCAGCAGTAAGATTAAATTTATATGATTTGGTTGTATATGTTAGACTACCGGTACCTTTTACTGGCCATTGGTGAAAATACATTATTTGAGCCATTGCAGTAGCCACACATCCTGTCACTGTCTTGTTCCCATTTGTCAGAGTAGGAGCCAATCGGTTATATGGATCACTTTGATTCCATTTAATGTCTTTCAAAAGTGGAGCTACCGATTTACCTGCCTTAGGAGCTATATTTGCACTCGCTTTTATGTCACCCTTCAACAATGCTCCGATCTGAGAGGCATAGGTAGAGAGCCACCATTTCATGTTTTCAGGACAACTGTCATAATCAAAACTCCCACTATCGGTATATCCGAGAATAGCATCGGCTTCATCATCTCCCGAAACAATTATATAGCCACCGTTATCAGCTTTATCAAATACATAATAGGGTACAACATCCTCTTTTGCACTTGCTTTATATGCCAATTTAAGGACATCGCGCGAACCGGCAATTGATTGTGTGTGTGTTGTTACGCTGCTGTTGAACTTTGTTGCAATGTCCAAAGCCTCATTTTGCGATATTTGCTTTGCATTTAATGTTAATGACATCATCGCAATGATGAGAAATGAGTATAAAATTTTTTGCATAGTAAGAAATTATTTTATTTATGTGTTTATTTTCCACACAAAGAAAATCATTTTTTCACATAAATGCAACCATCCTTATCTATTTATCAGAAAAAGATTAAAAATATACTTACATCCCATCCAGGTTCTTAATCTATAGGAAGTTGTATCCAACCCTGAGGAATCAAATGGGGGGTAGGGGTAGAACGATACCATTTTGCTGGAGCTATTACTATTTTATCTGGATTGGCATTAAGATATGCTCCCCACCAACTAAAACTGCTGTTAGCAATAATATTATGCTTGCATAGCGACATCAGACGCATATCATTATAGCTTTCTGCTCCATTATTCCACGATACATAAGTAGCATTCTCAAGTGGAAGATTATTTTTCACCCATTCCATGTCATCAGAGAATATGAAAAAGTGAACGTTCTCTTTAAGCTGCTCACGAATATGTGCAATTGCCCAATTGTAATAGTCGAGCGAGCATATCGACCCAATCTCTTTCCATCTTCTGGGCTTGGTGTAGTCGCCACGTCTCACATGAATAGCTACCGATTCACAAGTAGCCATTGCATTGGCACATATAGTGTTTTCAGGGGAAAGGAGCGTTTTGAATGTAAACTGGTTGCGCAACTCTTGTTCAACATCCTGAAAATATTTCCATGATTGCCAAAATCCCTGAAAATAAGTATTGTGCATATCTTTCAAGAGGGGATTGTATTCAAATCCCGATTCTTTATACAATGTTCCTTGGGTGTGGAGTTTGATTTTAAGTATATCACGTCTGAACCACGCCGACAGGCTTTTGCATGTATCTGCAATCTTTGCGACCTCATCATAAGTAGCATAGCTTGATGTGATATTAAATATCCTTTCTAATTCATAACCTTGGTGATGCTTACGATATGCAAACTCCGAAATATCCAACTTCACTGAGTCTTTTTTTTGCTTCTCAAGGGCAAACGCAAGTGCATATTGAAACATTTGATTTCCCAATCCGGCTGAAATTCTCACTATATTCATAACGTTATCAATTATAATTTTGATTTTATGGCACGTAATATTTCACGTTTTCCCCCTATCGGACCTGCTATGCGTTCTACCGTAAACCCCACTTGCTGCAATCTGCGGCGTATCTCCCCTTTTGCGCAATATGTTGTGAGGATGGCTTCATCGTTCATACATTCATATAGTCTAAAAAAAGATTCAACACTCCACATTTCAGGCTGTTTCTCAGGAGCGAATGCATCGAAATATACCACATCTATATTTTGAGGCAATTGCACACCTGGAGCAGTGTAATCAATATTGAGTTTAGTCAATTTGAATTTTGGTGTTATCTCCTGCTGTAAACCCCATTTTGAGTTATGTATCTTACTTAAAATTTTGCCACCTTCCTCGCCTAATAATTCATTATACTTCATTTTATCAAGTATTTCGCCCGACAAGGGATAAAGCTCTATCCCAAAGTATTCTATTCCCTTTGAATCGTCAATAGCACTCACTACCGCATTAAGCCCGGTTCCAAGTCCTATTTCAAGAACCCTCACTTCCTTTTTTGAGCAATATTTCAACCCACAATCCCTATAAATGTGGCAACTTTCTGTCAATGCCCCTTTTACGGAATGGTAGTGTTCATCCATTTCCGGAATATAAATAGTAGATGAACCATCGGCGGTAAATTCGATTTCTCGGTTCATTTAGCAATCTTACCTTTTTTCAGATTCTCAATATTTTCCCAAATATACATTTTATCGCTGGGTCGTATTTTTTGATCAATTTTGATTGAAAATCGATCCCCTTTTACGGCTTTATCCACTGGCTTTAGATCCACTCTTATCTCTTCTATTTTCTGAATTAAAGCACCGGTAGTAGGACCTGTAATCACGATTTCATCGCCGATTTTCAGCACTCCTGCTTCCATCTGAAATTCCGCTACTCCTATATTGGAAAAATATCGTATACCTTTTGCAATATAAACTTTTATTTTGGTTGCCGAACTGCCATATTTTGATGTCCATTCTCCTAAGCGTTGTCCCATATAATATCCATCCCAGAAACCTCTGTTGAATATCATATTCAAACGATTATCCCATACCTTGACTTTCTCTTCATCATATGAACCATCGATTACGGCATTAATGGCTTCGTTATAGCTCTCTACGGCTATTTTTACATATTCAGCACCACGAGCTCTTCCTTCAATTTTGAAAACACGCACTCCGGCATCTATCATTTTATTGAGGAAATGGATAGTTTTAAGATCTTTGGGCGACATTATATACTGATTGTCCACTTCAAGCTCCTGTTGCGTGTCTTTATCCTTCACTGTATAGGCTCGACGGCATATTTGAGTGCATGCCCCTCTATTGGCTGATGAATTCATCTCATGCAGACTCAAATAGCATTTTCCCGACACTGCCATGCACAAAGCACCGTGGCAAAACATCTCAATGCGCACCAATTCGCCATGTGGACCCTTGATTCCTTCCGATACTATGGCTTCATGTATGGCTCTCACCTGCTCCATGTTAAGTTCTCGCGCTAAAACCACCACATCGGCATATTGAGCATAAAAACGAACCGCATCAATATTTGATATATTCACTTGTGTCGATATATGCACCTCGACACCTATGCTTCTTGCATAGAGAATTGCCGATATATCAGATGCTATTATTGCTGATATTTTAGCTTCTTTGGCAGCATTCACGATTTGGTGCATTAGGTCAATATCCTCATCATATATAACCGTATTCACCGTAAGATAACTTTTAAGCCCTCTTTCATGACATAAACGAGCTATTTCATGCAAATCATCAATAGTGAAATTATTGGATGACTTAGAACGCATATTAAGCCCTTCGATGCCAAAATAAACAGCATTGGCGCCAGATTGTATGGCTGCCGACAACGATTCATAAGAACCAACCGGCGCCATTATTTCAAATTCTTCTCTTTTCATTTATCTTTTGTGCGTAGAGTTATCCTCTACCCGTAATAATTGTTTTTATTTCATTTAGCTTATTGAGAGCAGCCATCGGTGTAAGATTATTAATATCTGCTTTCAATATTTCATCTCGTATCTGACTTAGAACAGGGTCGTCAAGTTGGAAAAATGATAGTTGCATTCCACTTCTACTTCCTGCTACCTCTCCAAGATCCTTATGTACCTCTCCTTGTCGATTATTCTCTTCAAGTTGTTTCAGCACATCATTGGCTCGCGCCACAATAGATGGTGGCATACCGGCAAGTTTCGCCACATGAATACCGAAACTATGTTCACTACCACCTTTCACCAATTTGCGTATAAACACCACTTTACCATTAATCTCCTTGACCGAAACGTTAAAATTTACAATTCTCTTAAATGATTTTTCCATTTCATTAAGCTCATGATAATGCGTAGCAAATAGCGTTTTGGCTCGTGCTTTTGCATTCTCATGAATATGTTCTACAATAGCCCAAGCAATGGAAATACCATCATAAGTACTTGTGCCTCGTCCAAGCTCATCAAATAATATAAGACTACGTTCGCTTAGATTGTTGAGAATGGATGCAGCTTCATTCATCTCTACCATGAATGTGGATTCTCCAAGCGAAATATTGTCGCTTGCACCCACACGAGTAAAAATTTTATCTACCAGACCTATTTTAGCGCTCTCTGCCGGCACATAACACCCTATCTGAGCCATGAGTACAATCAATGCTGTTTGGCGCAACAATGCGGATTTCCCAGCCATATTAGGACCGGTGATCATCATTATTTGTTGGTCATCGTTGCCCAGATGCACATTGTTTGATATATAGCTTTCACCTATGGGCAATTGTTTTTCTATTACCGGGTGTCGCCCCTCTACAATATCAATATTTAGCGATTCATTTATTTCAGGACGATTATATCTGTTTTCAATTGCTACACGAGTAAATGCACACAAGCAATCCAATCGAGCTATGAGTACGCTATCGAGCTGAATTGCCGGAATATATTCATTCACAGCACCAACCAATTCATTAAAAAGGCGAGTTTCTATTGCTAATATCTTCTCTTGCGCACCAAGTATTTTTTCTTCATATTCTTTAAGCTCTTGGGTAATATACCTTTCAGCCATTGTTAGCGTTTGCTTCCTTATCCACTCTTCGGGAACTTTATCTTTGTGCGTATTTCG
>CAZYEO010000105.1:0-8202 GCA_964646495.1 uncultured Muribaculaceae bacterium | reverse complement strand
AAATTAAATGTCAATTATTTACAATTTATTTTCATCACAAAGTGTCAAACTCCCGTGGCAACCTCAATTTATTTAAAATATTCAGAAGCGAGATAAATTGCGTATTTTTGTTTCAAATTTCTATAAAGTATTGTGATTTAATCGAATTATGTATTAACTTTGTGCGCAAATTCTTACAAACAGATATATCCAAAGGCATGAATCAAATTTCTAACAGAGTAAATGCGTTATCACCTTCTCAAACTCTTGCAATGTCACAAAAAAGCAATGAGTTGAAGGCTCAAGGAGTCGATGTTATTAATCTTTCGGTGGGAGAACCGGATTTCAACACTCCTGATAATATTAAGGCTGCGGCAAAACGCGCTATAGATGACAATTTTTCCTTTTATTCTCCGGTTCCTGGTTTCTTGTCACTTCGCAAAGCTATTGTAGCGAAGTTAAAGAATGAAAATAATCTGGATTACACCACAGATCAAATTGTAGTATCCAACGGAGCCAAACAATCATTGTGTAACTGTATTCTTACTTTGATTAATCCAGGGGATGAAGTGATTATTCCTACTCCGGCTTGGGTAAGCTATGTAGAAATGGTAAAACTCGCTGAGGGAACAAATGTTCTAATTCCTGCAGGTGTAGATCAGGATTTCAAAATCAAACCAGAACAGTTAAAAAATGCGATTACATCCAAAACACGGATGATAATATTATGCTCTCCATCGAATCCTACCGGAAGCGTATATTCTCGTGAGGAATTGAAAGCTCTCGCTGATATTCTTGCTGACCATAAGGATATAATAATCCTTGCCGATGAGATTTATGAGCATATTAACTTTACAGGCAAATTTGAATCAATTGCACAGTTTGACAATGTAAGGGATCAAGTGGTAATTGTAAACGGTGTTTCTAAGGCTTATGCCATGACAGGATGGCGTATTGGTTGGATAGCTGCGCCACTGTGGATTGCAAAGGCAAACAATAAGTTGCAAAGCCAATATTCTTCAGGAGCATCATCAATTGCACAAAAAGCCGCTGAGGAGGCATATACAGGATCTCAGAAATGTGTAGAAGACATGAGATTGGCTTTTGAACGACGCCGTAATTTGGTAGTGAAATTAGCAAAAGAAATTCCGGGAATTAAAATAAATCATCCTGAAGGAGCATTCTATCTTTTCCCTGAAGTTTCATCATATTTTGGCAAAAAAAATGGGGATAAGGTTATTTCCAATGCCAATGATTTAGCTTTATACTTATTGGAAGAAGCTCATGTAGCCACGGTTGATGGTGATGCATTTTGTGCACCCGACTACATCCGTCTTAGCTATGCAACTTCCGACGATAATATTTGCAATGCTATGCAACGCATTAAAAATGCACTCGAAAAGCTAAAATAATGAGTATCACCTCCGATCTATAAAATAAATAAGTCCTGAAAATAATAGTTTCAGGACTTATTTATTTCAAGTATTCTAATCTGTGCTCTATTTTAATTTAGCTTGAATAGCTTTTGATTCAGCTTCATAACCCGGTTTGTTGAGTAGCGCAAACATATTGCGTTTGTAGTCCTCCACTCCAGGTTGGTTGAACGGATTTACACCAAGGATATATCCACTTATGCCGCACCCTATTTCAAAGAAATATATCAATTGACCTAACCAAAATTCCGTGAGAGCAGGAATGGAGATATGGATATTAGGTACACCACCATCAACGTGAGCCAATAATGTACCAAGTTCAGCCATTTTATTTACTTCATCCACACGTTTTCCGGCAATATAGTTTAATCCGTCGAGGTCGGCAGAATCAGTAGGAATACGAACCTCATGTTTTTGTTCAATTACAGAAAGGACTGTTTCAAAAATTGTTCTTTCACCATCTTGAATCCATTGTCCCATTGAGTGAAGATCAGTAGAATTATCTACAGCAGCTGGGAATATACCTAAATGATTTTTTCCTTCACTTTCACCATAAAGTTGTTTCCACCATTCTCCGAAATAATGTAGTTTAGGATTATAATTTACAAGAATTTCAATTTTCTTTCCAGCATTATATAATGCATTGCGTGTCATTGCATATATTTCAGCTACATTTGTATCACTGTCGGTTGCTGTGGCAGCCTGCATAGCTTGTGCGCCTTCAATTAATTGTGCTATATCAAAGCCAGCAACTGCTATAGGGAGTAATCCTACAGGAGTAAGAACGGAGAAACGTCCACCAACATTATCATCAATTACAAATGTCTTATAACCCTCTTCAGTAGCAAGTTTACGAAGTGCACCTTTTTTCGCGTCAGTAATAGCAACAATGCGTTTTGATGCTTCATCTTTTCCAACTTTCGCTTCCAACTGCTCTTTGAGAAGGCGGAAAGCCAATGCCGGTTCAGTTGTTGTTCCGGATTTAGAAATCACAATAATACCAAAACTCTTATGAGCAAGGAGTGATTGTAATTCATGAAGATAATCCTCCCCAATATTTTGTCCGGCAAAAATAACTTTTGCACCTTTATTCTCTTCTTTATATGTAGCAAAGCTATCATTCAAAGCTTCAATTACAGCCTTTGAACCAAGGAAACTACCTCCGATACCTATAGCAACAACAAATTCGCACTTAGCACGTAAATTCTCTGCTGTCTCATTTATTTCAGCAATAAAATCAGCGGTAGTTTCTTTGGGTAAATTCACCCATCCTAAGAAATCACTCCCTTCTCCACTTCCATCATGAAGTTGTGAGATAGCATTTTGTGCTTTAGCTTTAAGCCCTTTAATATCTGCATCTGATACAGATTGACCTACATTTTTAATGTTTACTTGAATTGTTTTCATTTAATTGTTAATCACAGAGTTATAAATTAATATGTATAGTTAATTATAAAATGGTTATATGAAATCCTCTGCCATTTTTGCAATCACACTTGAAGGTGAAGCTCGATTATAGAGAATCTGATACATTCCATCGAGAATAGGCATTGACACATTATACTTTTCATTAATTTCATGAATACACTTTGTGCCATAATACCCTTCAGCCACCATTTCCATTTCCATCATAGCAGCTTTCACAGAGTATCCCTTACCAATCATTGACCCAAAATTATGGTTTCTGCTAAAACGCGAATATGATGTTACTAATAGATCGCCAAGATATACTGAATCGCATATATTTCGTGTAGGATCGGGGCTGACAGCATTGACAAAACGTTCAATTTCGCGAATTGCGTTTGATAGCATTACTGCAAGAAAATTATCTCCGTTTTTCATGCCATGAATAATACCTGATGCTATCGCATAGACATTCTTTAACACAGCAGAGTATTCAATCCCATCAACATCAGTGGATACGATGGTTTTCATCTCCTTCCCTGCAATTCGATTAGCAAATTTATGAGCCAAATCCTTGTTGGAACACCCCACAGTGAGATATGAAAGACGCTCTAAAGCGACCTCTTCTGCATGACATGGACCACTCAGAACCAATATATTTTCTGGTGCTACACCATAAGAATAGCTCATATATTGCGTTACAATCATATTTTCATCGGGTACGATACCTTTTACTGCACTTACGATTTTTTTATTGCTTAAATCTACTGTGACTTTCTTTAAATGTTCTTTAATATATGGTGATGGCATTGCCAAAAGCAAAGTATCAGCCTTTTCGCATATCTCATTGATATCCGATGAAAAATAAATACGATCTATATCAAACCTAATATCTGAAAGATATACAGGATTTCTTTTCAATAATTTAAAATCTTCAATTCGGTCGGGACGACGCATATACCATAGTATTTCGTTCTCACCATTCAAAAGGAGTTTTGCAAGCGCAGTAGCCCAACTCCCTCCACCCATAACAGCAATTTTGCCGGGGAATAAAGCCATATCAATTATTTTTTAGAGTTCTCAATCCAAATTCCAACCTCTTCAAGTGTAGGATTCTTAAGCTCTAATTTATATTTTTTATTTAATCCGCATAATTCCTGATGAAATTTTGCAGGCACAGCATTGTTGAGCGATTCAACAGTCAGATAGCCTCCTTTTTGGAGAGCCGGCACCCAATCACTTGGGATTCCAATAGCTGTATAGGCAGTCTCATTATCACGCTTTTGCACTTTCTCAGGGCGCATTTGCGGGAAAAATAGGACTTCTTGAATTGTAGTTTGCCCAGTCATAAGCATTACTAATCTATCCATACCAATACCCATTCCCGATGTTGGAGGCATTCCATATTCGAGCGATCTCACAAAATCCATATCGATAAACATTGCTTCATCATCACCTTTTTCGCTTAATTTCAATTGATCTTGAAAACGTGATAATTGATCAATAGGGTCATTTAATTCTGAATATGCATTACACAATTCTTTTCCGTTTACCATAAGCTCGAATCTCTCGGTGAGTTCTGGATTGCTTCTATGACGTTTGCATAGCGGAGACATCTCAATTGGATAATCAGTGATAAATGTAGGTTGTATATAGTTCCCTTCGCACTTTTCTCCAAATATTTCATCAATTAGTTTCCCTTTACCCATAGTTTCATCTACAGGAATATTAAGATTAGAGCACACTTCACGTAATTGCTCTTCGTTCATACCCGTAATATCTATGCCCGTAAAATCATTGATTGCTTCAATCATTGTTCTGCGTGCAAATGGAGTTTTAAAACTAATGATGTTTTCTCCTACTTTTATTTCTGTAGTTCCATTTACATCCAAGCATATCTTTTCAAGCATGTTTTCTGTAAACTTCATCATCCAGTTATAATCCTTGTATGAAACATATATCTCCATACAAGTAAATTCAGGATTATGAGTGCGGTCCATTCCTTCGTTTCGGAAGTTTTTCGAAAACTCATATACACCTTCAAATCCACCAACGATAAGACGCTTCAAATAAAGTTCATTTGCTATACGCAAATACAAAGGGATATCAAGTGCGTTATGATGTGTTATAAATGGACGTGCTGATGCACCACCCGGAATAGCTTGTAGAATTGGTGTTTCCACTTCCATATATCCACATGAGTTGAAATACTCACGCATAGATGAATACACCTTATTACGCTTGATGAATATATCTCTTACACCATCATTTACAACAAGATCGACGTAACGTTGGCGGTATCTTAATTCAGGATCTTCAAATGCATCATATGCTACACCATCTTTATATTTAACGATTGGTAGTGGCTTTATCGATTTTGATAATACTGTAAGCTCCGAGGCATGTATTGAAATTTCACCCATTTGCGTGCGGAAAACATATCCCTTAATTCCAATAAAATCGCCTATATCAAGAAGCTTTTTAAATACTATATTATATAAATCTTTATTCTCTGAGGGGCATAAATCATCACGGCTGATATATACCTGAATACGTCCTTTTGAATCTTGTAATTCAATAAAGGAGGCCTTCCCCATAATTCTACGGCTCATTATACGTCCGGCAACTGTCACTTCTCGGCGAGGTGCATCGTCTGAAAACGTATCTTTAATTTCAGTTGTATAGCCATCTACATTATATTCGGCTGCAGGATAAGGTTCAATACCCATCTTGCGCATTTCATCCAAACTGTTGCGTCTGATTATTTCTTGTTCGCTTAAATCCAGAATACTCATAAGTAAAGCATTATTTTTATTATAGTGCAAAAATACTAATTCTTTAGTAATAATCCATTAATAAATAGAAAGAAATACCGTAGATGCAACCATGTAAGTGCATATAAAATCTATTTAAGCGTGCTTCCTATTACTAATAATAACAACCCTATCAAAAGGATAGTTAAATCTAAGGCTTTCAATTTTACATTTTTTTCTTTAAGCACCATTACGCCATATATAAACGGAACTATAACACTGCCTCTTCGCATCATTGATACAATTGCTATCATTGAATCATCGTATGAGAGTGCATAGAAATATGCTAAATCGGCAAGTGTGAGGAAAATAGCGATACAGGGGATAGACCATCTCCACGTAAATGGAGTGGGTTCGTTTTGAATGCGTTTTATTATAAAAATAGTGAATCCCATTATTATACATTGATAAAACGAATACCATGCTTGTACCTGCAACGGATCGAATTGACGCAAAAGATATTTGTCATATAATCCACTTACTGCTCCCATAACGGTAGCCCCTAAACACAGCCATAACCATTTATTATCTTTGAGCGAATAGCCCTCTTTTGCCCCAATTCTACTTATCATAAATAGTGAAATAAATCCGATTGCAACTCCCGTCCACTGCAATATATTCAATTGCTCGGAATAAATAACTAAAGCTCCGATAAGTACTAATACTGGTCGTGTAGCAGATATAGGACCGGTTATAGTGAGAGGGAGGTGCTTGATGCCATAATAACCCATAATCCATGCTGAAAGTACAATAAGTGATTTAATAATAATTTTCACATGGCTTAATTCCGTTACATCAAATTGAACCTCTCGTGCTCCAATAAAATCAATAATTATAACAGGAGAAAGCAACAAAGCTCCAAAAAATGTATTGAGAAATAACACAGACAAAACGTTATTGCCAGCTACCGATTTTTTTTTGAATATATCATATATACCAAGCAGCAACGCCGATAAAAGAGATAGAAATACCCACATAATTACTCCTCTTTATTTTTCTTATATAGACGAAAAACTTGAGTTACTAGAGGTGGAATTTCGTGCTGATAATGTGTTACATATATAAGTGTGTGGTTCTCTTTAGCTGTGATTATTTTTATTACCTCAGCAACCATCTTTTTTCTTTTGGAGTCAAGCCCATGGAGAGGTTCATCGAGAATCAATATGGGTGCATTTTTTATAAAAGTACGTGCCAATAACCCTAATCGTTGTTCTCCGGATGACAGCGAAGAAAACAATTGATTTGCAAGGTATTCCATTCCAAAAAGCATCAGCCATTGCTCAGCTTTAACTCGTTGGTCGTCGGTAATGCGACGGAAACATCCTACATTGTCATACAATCCGGATGCGACTACTGTTATTAGGTCTTCTCCGTTATTAAAATATAAATGCATTTCGGGGGAGATATACCCTATTCTCTTTTTTATATCCCAGATGCTCTCCCCTGTTCCTCTTCTATGATCAAAAATTGTAATATCATTTTTATAACCTTGAGGATTATCAGCATAAGCAAGGCTCAACAGAGTACTTTTTCCAGCTCCGTTTTCACCGAGAAGAGCCCACTTCTCTCCGGCATTTACTCTCCACGATATTCTATCGAGAATGGTAGTATGTTTATATTTCACTTCACACCCCTTAAGTTCAAATGCAATTTTATAGCTCACTAATTGTTCTTCAGCTGTTTCTGGCAAAGAAGTGATTTTTAATTCCCCATCAAACAAAGAATCTACTTTTCTTAAAGAATCATTATCATGATAAGATAATGTAGGAAGAATCATCTTATTCTTCATTGGAATTATATAATCTGTAAAGTCGGGAATATCCATAGGATTACACAGAAGTAATACCACTGATGTGCCATTTTTTACCAGTTTACCAATAAGATTATTGAGCAACTCTCTCGACGGTTTATCAAGTCCGATATATGGGTTATCAATTATTAAGATATCGGGAGTGGACGAAAATAATTGAATCAATAAAAATTTTCGTAATTCACCGCTTGACAGGTAATTTATTCTTTTATGCCTTATGTCTTTCAACGATAATTTATCACATAAATCGTCCCACACACTTTCATCTATTTTCCCTGATACAATTTCTTGAACTGTAGGAATACTACTATTGGCTGTAGCTTCAAATCGTTGTTGGTAATAAGAATCCTTACATCCTGTAAGGGAATGAATATCCGAGAATTCAAGACTCTTAATATTCAATGATTTTTTATCACCTAAAATTTTGTTTGTGGCTATATTCCATCCTTTTTCAATAATTTTGGCTAATGTGCTTTTTCCGCAACCGTTTTCGCCAATAATCGCATAAGTAGATGATGAATAAATTTGGAATGTGTGATTGTTGTCAAGCGACACTCTACCATATTGAAGTTTGTCACTTACAGCATCAAGTAGAATTTTCATTTTTGTACTGTTTGTGCAAAATTAGTCATTTTTTGGATTATATTTTATTTTTAAGTCCTCAATAAGCAAGATTATTGTTATACATTTGCTCTCGAATTAAAAAAAAGAGTACTATAATCGCAATGCTATTCAAAAAGATTACGCCAAAAAATGACTAATT
>CAZYEO010000104.1:0-8297 GCA_964646495.1 uncultured Muribaculaceae bacterium | reverse complement strand
AGAACGTAATCGTCCCAATAATTCCGGAAATAGCAATAGTAGTTCCAATAGCGGTGGTGGCCGCCAAAACAGACCGGTGCATCAACCCGGTTTTACTAACCGCCCTACCAATCCAGAAGGCAACAACCGCCCCTCTAATCCTGGGAGCAACCGTCCCTCTAATCCAGGTAATAATCGCCCGACTAATCCGGGGAACAATCGTCCCTCTAATCCGGGGAACAATCGTCCGAGCAATCCTGATAGGGATTATGGGCATAATAATCATGGTTATCGTCCTCATCAACCGGGTTATCAAAATAGGCCGAGCTCTCCGAGTTATCATGGCACGCCCCATTATTATAACGGTAACAGACATCGCCCAGGATGCTTAAGACCTCCATATCGTCCATATCGTCCATCATATCGCCCGATACCTCGTCCGGTGATGCCCCCACACTATCGTCCATATTATGGAGCACCGCTAATTAATAACATCTTAGGACTCGCTTTTGGAGCTGCTTATACTTATTCTATTGATTATCTTTATGATAACGGATATACGATTGACGGTTACGATAACAATACTGTATATTTGCGTAATGTGAGTCAATTGCGATATTCATGGCAAGATGCGAATCTCAATTATGATAGCAGTGGGCGATTAGCGAGTATGCAATTTATTAATTCTACACGTTATGACGATGCTTCGCGATTCAATTATTTATATGATGAATTGTGTCGCATATATGGTCCTCCCGTAACTTATCGTACCACAGGGAATGGAACGACGGGCGTGTGGTATGGCAAAGGTAATCAAAACTACGTATCACTTGAATATGACTTGTCGGTAGCCAATGGCTCCGTCCGTTATTACACAATCTTATCTTACGGATATTGACAAATATAATGATGCCTATTGTTAACCGATAGGCATCATTATTTTAATGTAATTACTCAGCGATATTACAATTATAATGAAAACAGCTTTGCGTTGGATTAGAAATATATTGATATTTTTCTTTGCATCCACTATTATTTCAGTAGTCCTATTAAAATGGATTCCGGTATATTACACTCCATTGATGTTTATCAGGATGATAACACAATTGGATGATGATGCACCGATAAGAATGGAGCATAAGTGGGTGAGCGAGGAGAAAATAACTCCATATATGGCACAAGCCGTCAGGGCATCCGAAGATAATCTGTTTACCGAACATAATGGATTTGATTTTAATCAGATAAAAGCAGCACGCCGAGAAGCCGAAAAGGGGAAACGAGTGCGCGGGGCAAGCACAATAAGCCAACAAACGGCTAAGAATGTGTTCCTTTGGCCAGGAAAAAGCTGGATAAGGAAAGGGCTGGAAGCCTATTTTACGGTATTAATTGAGCTTATTTGGGGTAAGGAACGAATAATGGAGGTATATCTAAATTCTATTGAGATGGGGCGTGGTATATATGGCATAGAGGCAGTAGCCAAAATTAATTTCGGTACAAATGCAAAGAAGCTCACTAAATCTCAATGCGCACTGATAGCAGCATCTCTCCCCAATCCCATCAAATTCAATTCCGCCTCCCCATCCCCATATATGCGAAGGCGCCAAGCCCAAATCCTCTCACTAATGCACAAAATAGGCCCCATAAAATACGACTAAACACTTAGTTGGTGAAATCATCTTCTGTGAATATTATTTCTTTGTTTGAGTCCTTTTTGTTATAATTATTTGGTGATTCGGTCGCAACGGGATTGGTGGGAGTTTCAACATTAGGAGTCGTTTGAATCTTGTTTTTTTGAGATTCAAGTTTATCTATATTATTTGCGATTACTGCATCGCTCTTTATCTTTAATGCGGATTTATAGGCATCAATGCGAGTTTCAAGTGAGTTAGCTGCATTATTTCCTTGCGCTTTGAACTTATTGAATAGCATATTCAGCTTATTATTAATACGTCTTTCTACATTGATAAATGTATCGCTTTTAGCTGCGTTTATATCTTTTGCTACAATATCATTCATTTGATGTTTCAGATCAATAAGCAGAATGTGGCTATCCTGTGCATTTTCTGCATTATATGATATTACTGATAAAATGGAATCTACATGTATTTCTGCTTCTATTGATTTGTGTGTGTTTGTTGCTGGGATATTGTTGCCGATTTTATCCCATAAAAATATTATTAAAATAGCTAATACAAACGCCGATCCTCCAATTATGGCAAATCGCTGAAGTTTCTTTTTGTCAATATCAATTGATAATTTTTGTTTTTTGTCCGAACTTTTTATTTCAGTCTTATTGTCATATTTTTCTGTGGTTTCAGGAAATACATTCAATGTAGCAAGAAATTGTGTTACTAATGGTGTGCGGTAATCACGATCTTTTTTCATTGCATTAAGAATCGCCGTTCTGACATTATCACTGATGTTTGTGGGTAGCTCATCACTTATTTTATCAGGGGATATAAATGATGCATTTGCAGGGTCCTTTCCTACTAATAAATAATATAATGTTGCCGCAAGTGCATATATATCAGCCTGAGGGGTAAATGAGGTGATTCCAAGATATTGTTCCATAGGGGAATATCCTTCGCTACAACCGGTAATTGATATGGTAGAAGTTGGTTGTCCATCTTTTTCATAATGCTTTGATAGTCCAAAGTCGATAAGAATAGGTACAATATATCCGTTTTCTTCCTCTTTAAGCATTATATTGTCGGGTTTTATGTCGAGGTGTGTTACTTGTAGCTTGTGCAAGTATACCAATGCTTTGGCAATCGGCACAATCATCTGCAATGCTTCCGCTTCTCGTAGAGCACCATTTGCCTTCACATAATTGCGCAAACTTAAGCCATCTATGTACTCCATAACATAATACACAGTGTTGTTAGCTTCAAAGAGTTCATCAATTTTAATTATATTTTCGTTGTCAAGGGTAGAAAGCCGTTTTACCTCACTGTTAAAATTCTTTTTAGATTCTTCGACTTTATTTTTCGATGGATTTGAATAAATCATGGAGCTATCTGTAGGTTGGCGTTCACAGTAATCGCCCATGAAAAATTCTTTAATAGCAAAAGTAACTCGTTGTCTTATCTTTCCGAAGGATACTATTGCAGATGCCTTATATGTAATGCCAAAGCCTCCGGCTCCTAACACTTGTTCTATTGTATATTCGCGTTTCCCACTTTGGATTTTAGTCCCTATTGGTAGTGCATTTCGTTTATTATTTTCATTCATAATGTAATGTATTATGCAAAAAAGATTGTTAGATATTAATTATGATATTAGTAATGTTTTATTCGGGAAAAAATTATTCAGAATTTGCGCCATAGCGATGATAGCATTTTCATAAATGAATTTAGAGAACGTGATTCTTGTTTATTCAGATATTTCTCCGGATAAATATTATTAATTTTATTTCGAGTGATAATGTTATTATCGATTACGATATTTCTATCTTTAACAATACTTTTGCCCGATACCTCAGCAATAGGGACTAATATAGCAGTGTTGTTATCTTTGCTTTTTGTACATATTCGTTTTATATCCATCATTTTATCATAGTCATTTTTTTGAGAGGATAGGATGTTTTCAAGTAATTCGTCAGAGATATTTTCAAGTACACCATCCGAACATAAAAAGAAATAATCCCCCTTTCTGATATCGGTGATTTGTATTGTGGTTGCTTGGGTAATCTCTTTGTCATCCTTCAACCCACTCATAGCACGCGTTATGACATTTTTCTGCGGATGATGTTCAGCTTCTTCTGGAGTGATAAGTCCGGCATGTACATAAGAATTAACCAATGAATGATCTTCACTTTTATATTTTATGCCATATCCTGGACATATATGATATATTCTGCTATCTCCTATATGTGCCGCAAAACATCCTGCGGAATGTAAAGCCAAAAAAGTAAAAGTAGTAGACATATCATCATTGTCCGATGTAAGAGCGGATGTAAGTACATTATATGCTTCAAGTAATATCAACTCCAGATTATCTCTATTAAAAACGGATGTATTGAGATTATACTGCTCCATGGCACTCTCAACCGCTTTGCATACTGTATGGCTTGCCACCTCTCCTCCGCTATTTCCACCCACTCCATCGCATACCATAAATAGTCGTTGTTCTATCGATGGGGCATCAATATCAGGGTAACGAGAATCTTCTTGATTTTCGCGCGTTCCAATGTTGTGGAATGAGAGAGGTTGGTTTAGAGCTATTTGCATCTGTTAAATTATTGTTTGTGGGGTAATTTTTCAAATTTCAGTGTAGTGTTTCCTAATTTTATTTCATCTCCATAATTGAGAAACGGTTCTTCACCCTGTTTTATTTCTTTTTTTGAGACATACACTGGATTTGAGGCATTTAGAATCTTTAATTTAAATGTAAAACCATTGTTTCCTTTTTTTACTATGATTTTAATTGAACGCCTACTCACTGTAGAATCTTTTGATATTGATATATCGGATGGCAACTCATCGTCTGCTCGTCCAATCGTATTATCTCCTTCGTGAAGATCAAATATAAGATTAGATTTCAACATTCTTTTAATCACAATTCTTCCCATACTTAAGTTTCGATCCTTTAGATCTACAGTTGCCGTTTTATTCATATTCTGCTCGAGGCTTGTGTTTGGTGTGTTAATAGTATTAATTGGCTGAGGATTGTCGTTCATCTTAATTTCTTTTGGTTTTATCTTTACGATAAACTTATTATTGCACGAATTGCAAGTAATATGGATGTCAGACATATCCATAGGAGCGGTGATTCCTAATTTGGTGTGACACTGTGGACATCCGATTGCAAAACGTCTCATTGGTTCGTTTTTTTTCTTCACATTAATTATAATTGGTGATTGGCAACTGCAGCATATTGCTTTAATTTTTTCAGAATTTGTGGGAATATTAATTTTAAGCCCTACTTTACAGTTTGGGCATTTTAATGTTACTCCTTCATATATTTTTTTAGATGTATCCATTGCTTCTATTATCAGATTATGTTATACATCAATTATGTCATCTTGAATCCCATCAATATTATGATTGATATCAAGCTCGGTTTTCGAAAGATATTCCGGAGTTGTCTGTAGTCGATTCTCGATATCGCTTACATACAATCCATCCTGTAATTCGTATATAGGACGCCCATTGGCATCGGTGATTTCATTGAAAATAGAATCTCCATTGGTATCAACCATAAAGTATTCGTTTCCGGCATTGTCGGTAAATGAAGCTGCGGCAACTTCACTTCCATTTAGGGTAACTACACCTACGGAATTAAATTGACTATCTTCAGTTTCAATATCATTAGGGTCTATACTGGCAATAAAATCGGAACTTTGCGAAGGTGTTGGCTCATTAATCTCTATCGTAATTTCTGATGTTTCGGCAGGGGCAGGTGTAAGAGAAATATCAGGAGTTTGTAAATCTGATACTCCCTGCTCGTTTGCGGCTATTGTTTCAATTGCCTCAATATTGGTATCATCGTTTGTCGAAAAAAGAGCGTTATTACTCGGTTCTTCGATAATGGAATCTGAGTCAGTGGCAAATGGCACAGAAAATGGGGAACCAAAAGGTTGAGTTTCTGATTGTGCATACTGTATTTCTGTGCTATTATCAACATCTGTAATGATTTCAGTATCATCGGCAAGTTGCACTGTTATACCCGAATTGAATGGTTCTATAATCTCATCGTTTTCAGCAATTATATTTCCTGAATCAATGCTATCTGTCGAATCAATTATAGGCTCTTCTGCGTAATGAATATCTTGGTTTGGATTAATTGCTTCAATTGATTGGATTGTGTCGATTGTAGACTCCGTTTCAGAATAATCAGATTCAGCAATAATTTCTGTTTCGGTGATGAAGTCATCCATGTCCACATAGTTTTCATTGGAATTTTCTTCAATGGAATATGGCTCTATGGTTGCAATGTTAATGTTGTCTACATTATTGTTGGAGTTTGAAGGAGTGGGATGTATTTGTGTCGAATTATCATCGATCTGTTCTCGGTTAGTGGTTGTGTCACCACTATCTGATATTGTTTTCAATGAATCTTGTAACTTCTCTACCTCGGAGTCTGAGCTTTCCGAATTATATATTACGTCAGCCAGCCCACTACCTGCTACTGCAATTCCTACACCGATACCTGCCCCTGTTGATGCAATGGCAGCGTTTTTCATTTTTTTAGACTCTTCTTTTCTCTGTTTTTCTTCATCTTCGAAATCAGATTCGTTTTTCGGAGGATTGATTTTTGTTTTCATATATTAATTTTTGATTTTGTTTTTAACAAATGTAAAGATGAATGGTAAGTATTTGCAAATTTTTTAATTCATACCGGTTGAATATGTTGAGTTATGTGTCGAAATTGTTAGTTATCAGTCCCAATGTGTAATTGTGGTGTCATACAATGTAGTAGGACATATAAGCTGAGGATGCTGGGTGTCGTTACTCCTTAATTTTACATCCCCATATATATATTTAAATAACTCCATCACCGATATTTTACGGTCAATATTATTATCCCCTTTCCCTTTTAACCCTTTTGCAAGTGCTATTGTAAAATATCCGGCTCCAACATTTGGACTTTCTGTAGAAGTTTCATCATCGCGAGATGATAGAAATAGAACGATATGTTGTCGTAATTTATCACCTTTTGATGGTAGGGCTGCCTTTATCGTTCCGGAATGACAAGCATCAATAAAGCATATAATCTGGGCATCTGTATCAGAAAATTCACGCATCAATGATCGATAACTTAGAAACTTTCGCCCATCAGTACCGTCATATGCCAATAGACTGCCCTTTGCTCCATGTCCACTAAAATAAAAAATAATACGATCGTTTTCGGTCGCTTTTTCGCATATTTTATGTAACTCTTCAATTATTTTTTTCTGAGTGGCATATTTGCTGGTTAATAAAGTTACATGTGAGTTTTGAGCTTCAAATATTTTAGCTATGGCTTTTGCATCTTTTGTGGTTTGTCTCAATTGTAATCCTTCATCTTTATAGTTTGATAGCCCAACGACCAACGCATAAGTGTGTTGCGCTTGTATTCCTATCGTGATACAAAAAATAAAATATACAATCAAAAAAATACGATTCATAATAATTCCTATGTTATAAATGAGCTTTACATACGGGGCACATGCCTTTAATAATATTTGTTTTCGACATCTGATTTCCGCAACAAGGGCATGTCAATAATTTCTGTACCTTGTCATTGTGATGCAACATTCGAGTGTTTTTACTAAAGAGTAAATTAAATGCAATTGGGATAGCAGCACCGATGCGTATTACGGATATACGTTGGTCATTTCCAATTCCGGGGATAAACGTCACAGCCAACGGTAAAAGAGATAATATTGACCGAATATATGAAATCATATTTGTACGCTTTTTGATTCGTTCGCATTCTTCATTAAGGTCATCATGCAATTTAGAAAGACGTTGAAATTCATAAGAATAATTATTAGGATCTTCTTCTATTACATGATGCGCAACAAATGAAAAACCTCTGATAGAGCTATCACCAAGTCTTATTACCGTATCTTCGGTTATGTCTTTAGCTCCAATTCGTTTATAATCTCCATTCTCATCCATTATATAAGTGCCATTAGTCGAATCCATATCTTCTAAATGCCATGCACCATTTCGGATGGAGATACGAGCATGTTGCCTACTTACTCCAATGTTTGTAATAGGGAATAGCTGTGTTCCATCTTTTCCTAATATTATTTCTTTATTCAGTCCCATATTATTTGTTCTTTTTATGCCTATTTAGATGTGATTAAACGCTTATATTCTTTCAATAAATTTTTGGAAATAGATAAAGGTATTGCCATATTTTGAGAGCCATCGGATAATATGATTTTTTGCTTCAGGACATTAAGGCTAAATAGATAATTATGATTTATAATTATGCTACGCCCAAGTCGGATAAAACGGGGATTTTCAATTGCTCCTTGTGCTTGCTCAATAATCTCTTTAATATTGGTAATACCCAATGAAACTACTGCTCTTTGATTATTAATGTAAACGATGCGCGTATAATTACCATCTGCTTGTAAATATGCTATTTTTTCAAGATCGATGATGCATAGCTCATCTCGTGAATTAATACAAATTTTTCTCATAAATAGTGTGTTTTGCTTAGGTGTTTTGCAAATCTATATAATTTTTGTAAATATCCAAAATAGAATAAGTGTAAAAATATTATTTCTGTCCGATAAAAGTTATTTGAATCCAAAATAAAGGGCTGAATTCATTTCTGAGTTCAGCCCTAATTGTGTAACTTTATTCTACCACAAAAAAATC
>CAZYEO010000103.1:0-8330 GCA_964646495.1 uncultured Muribaculaceae bacterium | reverse complement strand
AATGTATATTTTAGTTGTATAATAAATAATATTTATAACTTTGTGGCGTTTTGACGATGATGAAAATGATTTAGGTGGAAAGCTCAAAATAAATGACAAAATGATTAAAATATAAGACCATTATGCCGGGGTTGAAACTTAGTTCATAAAAAAATACTTATTTGAAAATTAAAAAAACAATTAAAAAACAATTAAAAAAAATCATTATGAAAAAGTTATTATTAGTAGTATGTACAATTCTTGCACTTGCAGGTATGCAATCTTGTAAATCAGCTTCAATGAAAGCAATCGATTCAATCCCAGATGCTCCTACAGCTGACGCTCGTCTTGCTAAATGTGACAGCGTAGTTAATGTGTATGGTGATAAATTAACAGCTACAGAAGATGCTCTTATCACAGTTCTTTATTTCGCTACTTCACAAGAAATGGCACAACAAGGTAATCCTCAAGCTACACCAGCATTTGAAAAAGCTTTCGAATTGTACAAAAAAGCTAACACATTGAATGCAGAAGAAGCTACAAAAATTTACAATCAAGTGCAAGCAGGATATGCTGATGTACTTAAAAATGCATTCGATCAATATGAAGCAGCAAAAGTAGCTCAAGAAGCTCAACCAGTTCAAGAAGAAGTTGTTGAAACTGAAGATGTAGAAGAAGTTGTTGAATAATTTCTATAGTTTATAATATTTGAAGAGATCGACTGTTAATTCAGTCGGTCTCTTTCTATTTAATAGTTGCAATTAAATGATAAATAGGTGAATAGATAATATTTTTGAAATCATAACTTATAGGGTATCAAAACCGGCAGCGAAGGAAGTAATTAATATACATGCCTCTCTGCATAAGGGTCAACAGAGAGGCATGTAATAATGTATCCACAAAAAAAGCAGCTACATATCATGTAACTGCTTTTTTGATGTGACCCGGGAGAGGCTCGAACTCTCGACCCAATGATTAAGAGTCATTTGCTCTACCAACTGAGCTACCGAGTCATTTTTTTTTCGTTGATTTCGGATGCAAAGGTAGACATAATTTTTATTTTGTCAAACTATTGGCTTATTTTTTTCTTTATTTTCTATTTTTCTTTTGGGATGGGTGCAACCTATCGGTTATGTTCTGCGTCTAAATAGTAAACAAGAATTAATTAAAGTTTTCCTAATGAAAAAATGTTTACTAATTGTAGCGGTGTATATGGCAATGGCAAGTGCGCCAATGATGCAAGCCGCCGAACCAGCTTCGAAAGATGAAATAGTGTATGCTACAGGTGCTGATGTGTTGCCCGACTCTCTTATTGATACGCCGCGCAATGTAGAGTTGAAAGAGGTTACGGTGAGTGGTTCCACTATTATTCGCAAGGCGGATAAAAAACTCATGATTCCCACTGCCAGCCAGATTAAGAATGCAAAAAGTGGTATTCAGGTACTCAATAATATTCAGATTCCGGGGATTGTAATTAATCCTATAGATAATAGTATTTCGCTTGCCGATCAAGGCAAACTCGAGTTACGTCTTAATGGACGTCCGGCAACGGCTCTGGATATTCGTGGTATTGAACCGCAGAATATCATCCGAGTAGAATATCATGATAATCCTTCGATGCGATATGGCGATGCTTCGGTGGTGCTCGATTTTATCGTCAGACAGCCCACTACGGGTGGAAATCTTAATCTTTCGCTTAGTCAATCGGTAAACAGGGCTTGGGCTGAGGATTATTTGGGTGCAAAGGTAAATCATAAAGAATCCGAGTTTGGTGTGTCGTATTGGTTTAGTCCACGTTGGAATTTCAAGATGTGGCGCGATAATACCGAAACATATAAATACATGGATGGACAGAGTTTTGAGCGTGTAGAAACTGGAGAGCCTACTAAGTTTAGTATGTATAATCATTATGTAAACCTTTCTTATAGTCTGATGAAAACCGACAAAATGTTTCTATCTATTCAGCCGTCGTTGGGTATTTTTCGCAATCCGCAAATGGATTTCCGAGGTATTCTCACCAATACCGAAACAAAAGAACAACTGCATCTCGATGATTTGAATTCCGAGAAGAATTTACGCCCTACGCTTGACACATATTTTCAATACACTCTTCCCAACCAACAACTCATCATGTTTAATCTTGTGGGTGGATATACTAATTCAAATTCTGCTCGCCATTATACGGAAAGAACAGTGGAGGAAAATTCTGCTATTATCTCCGATTATCGCACAGATATATCTACCGACTCGTATAAGATGATTCTTGAGGGTGATTATGAAAAAACGTGGAAAGGGTCGCGAATCACTACGGGAGCGCGATACACACAAAATTGGTACACAAGCGAGTATAAACTTACTGATGTGACGAGCAAAATGCGCCAATCCGAGATTTATCTCTCTGGTGACTTTTGGAAACGCATAAATGAAAAGTGTGATTTTACTCTCGGACTTGGTGTTTCTACCGATTGTGTGTATCAAATGGGGGCAAATTCAACTTCCTCGGTGATTTTTCGTCCGAAACTTTCGTTCAGATACTCCCCAGGTAAGCAATCCACAATCAGGTTTGAAGCCTATAATTTTGGAAATTCTCCCGGTATCAATCAGCTATCGGATGTGAGCCAGCAGATAGATAAGTTGCAGGTACAGGTGGGAAATCCTGCACTTAAATCTTATCAAACATTTCGCGGTACAATATCCTATGAATATGCCAAAGGGTTATTTTATGGCAAATTGCGTGGGCGTTATTGGGGACATTTCAATCCGGTGATGGGCGAAAAATTCTGGAGTGGTGATAAAATCATCAATACATTCAGCAATCAAAAGAATCTACAAGAAATAAATTTTGATTTTCAAACACGCATCGATGTGATAAAGGATTGGCTTTCTATTTCGGGATCTGTAGGATGGCATCGTTACATGAGCCACGGCAACGATTATACCCACACACTCAACAATTGGTTTTATAATGGGTCGATAAGGCTCACACACTGGGGTGCATCGCTCGAAGGGCGAATCAATAATAATTATAAGATGCTATGGGGTGAAGATGTCTCTGCTTCAGAAAACATTCATCTCATCTCAGCCGCCTATAATTATAAAAATGTACAGTTTTCAGTAACTATAATAGATCCGTTTATGTCTGATTATTCTATTCCTTCAGAAAATCTGAACCAATATGCAGGATATAAGAGAAAAATGACTACCCGTGGTATTCAGCAATTGGTGATAGTCGGGTTTTCCTATAATCTGTCGTGGGGACGCAAACATCAATCGGCACAGAAAAAGATTAATAATGAGCTTAATAACGAAAGCATAAAAGCAGCCGGTAAATAATATTATCCGAGCAATAACGAAAGAAGAGGAGAACCATATTTACCGGATTCTCCTCTTCTTTCGTTATAATATCGGATCGAATTTATTCTTCCGAGTCGTCTTCTTTCATGTTGTGGAACACATTTTGCACATCCTCGTCATCCTCGAATTTGTCGAGTAGTTTTTCTAATTGTTCTCGTTGTTCGGGAGTTACCTCTTTCACATCATTAGGGAGTCTAACAAATTCAGAGCTTATGATTTCATATCCATTCTCTTCGAGATATGCCTGAATACGTGAATTTTCTTCAAATGCTCCGTAAAGCATTATTCCGTCCTCATCTTGTTCCAATTCATCTACACCATAGTCGATGAGTTCGAGTTCAAGATCTTCGAGCGACACACCCTCTTTGGCTTGGATTTTAAAGGTGCATTTATGGTCGAAAAGGAAGGTAAGACTTCCCGATGTGCCGAGAGAACCGCCAAATTTGTTGAAATAGCTTCTCACATTTGCTACAGTACGAGTATTGTTGTCGGTAGCAGTTTCCACCATTATAGCGATACCAAAAGGTCCATATCCTTCGTACACTATTTCCTTGTAATCGCTGGCATCTTTGTCGGTAGCCTTCTTTATAGCACGGTCAACGGTGTCCTTAGGCATGTTTGCGGCGCGTGCATTCTGCATAAGCGCACGCAAGCGAGGGTTGGTGGAAGGATCAGGACCACCCGATTTTGTGGCGATAGTGATTTCCTTGCCTATTTTGGTAAATGTACGCGACATATTACCCCAACGTTTCAGTTTTCTTGCTTTGCGATATTCAAACGCTCTTCCCATAAATAAAAAATTTTATATATCCTGTTATTGTATGTTTTATTGATTTATCATTTCTTTAACGGAGTTTCGCTGCAAGTTGTTTTTCCAGATTAGTAATGATTTTAGCCATTACTGCCTCTATTTGCTTATCTTGAAGTGTTTTTTCCGTATCTTGCATGGTGATGCTCACTGCGTATGATTTTTTGCCCGGTTCGAGATTCTTACCCTCATACACGTCAAATAGTGAGATATCTTGTAGTAATTTGCGCTCGGATGAATTTATCACATTTTGTATGTCGGCAAACGACACCGAGGAATCTACCAATAGAGCTAAATCACGCTTCACAGGTTGGGTCTTTGGCAATTCGGTGTACATTACTTTCTTCTTCAATGAAAGTTTCATTAATATGTTCCAATCAATTTCAGCGAAAAAGACCTCTTGGTCTATATCCATCATTTTCAAAATGTTGCGCTTCACTACACCCATATATCCTATTACTTTTCCTCCGCGATTGGAATATTGTAGCGCAGCCGAGAATACGTCATTGTTTATCTGTGTTGTCACCACCTCTTTTTCGGAAATGCCGAGGCGTGATAAGATATTGGCTATTTGAGCTTTGAGATCGAAAACAGTGGCTTTGCGGTTGGCTTCAGCCCAGTTGCCGTTTACTTTGTTTCCGGTTATCCATAATGCTAATTTAGTGGCTTCGCTATATGGAGCAAGCACCTTTTCGGTTGCATCGGCTTCGGGATTGAATTTATACACATTCCCAAATTCATACATTCTGAGATCGGCATTTTTGCGGTTCACATTGTGCATGATGCTTTCCAATCCTCCGAACAGCAAAGTTTGGCGCATAACGCTAAGATCGTTGCTCAATGGGTTGAGTAATCTCACGCAGTTGTCCTTGTTGTAGCTTTCTGAGTTTTCATAATAACTCACTGCAGTGAGTGAATTATTGAGAATCTCATTGAATCCGTTTGCTGTGAGCTGTTCCGAAATGAGATTTTGCAAATCGTTGGAAATATCTGTATCGCTTTTGTAGGATAGATTGGCATGAACGCTGTCGCTAAATTCCACGTTATTGTATCCATAAACACGTAGAATCTCTTCGATTACATCGCAGGAGCGTTGCACATCTACACGATAAGTAGGAACCAGCAAGTCAAGATGTTCGTCATCTTCACCAGCAATCTCCATTTCCAAACTTTTTACTATATTTTTTACTAAATCTTTCTCTATCTTTTTGCCGATAAGGGTATTTACATTGTCGTAATTCAATGCAACGGCGAAAGGTTTGATTTCGGTAGGATAAATATCCACTATATCGCCACATATTTCACCCCCTGCGAGCTCTTTCACTAAAATGGCTGCCAATTTTAGCACATAAATTGTGTTGTTGGGGTCGGTTCCACGTTCAAAGCGGAATGATGAGTCGGTGTTCAACCCGTGGCGACGCGCTGTCTTGCGTACCCAGGTAGGATTGAAATATGCCGATTCGAGGAATATGTCGGTTGTAGACTCAGTAACTCCCGAGTCCAAGCCCCCGAATACACCGGCGATACACATCGGATCTTTTTCATTGCATATCATGAGGTCGCGCTCGTTGAGAGTGCGTTCCACACCGTCGAGAGTCATAAATTTAGTCCCTTCGGCTACAGTCTTTACTTTAATCTCATCGCCTGCAATTTTAGCAAGGTCAAAACTGTGAAGAGGTTGTCCCATGCCAAACAGCATGAAATTGGTTATATCCACAATATTGTTGATGGGGCGTTGTCCTATTGTCAATAAGAAATCTTTGAGCCATTGTGGAGATTCTTTTACTTTAACACCACGAATCGTTATTCCCGAGTAGCGAGGGCAAGCCTCGGCATCGCTCACACTCACTTTTATAGCTCCATCTTGGCGGTCGGCTTTGAAGTCGGTGACATCGGGGCGATGAAGATTGCTCTCCTTGCCGTGGCGCACAAGCCATGCCGACAAATCGCGTGCCACACCATAGTGTGAACCGGCATCAATGCGATTTGGAGTAAGATCCACTTCGAGCACATAGTCGCTCTTGATGTGGTAGTAATCGCTTGCAGCGGTTCCGGGAGCCACACTTTCGTCGAGCACAATAATGCCGTCGTGTGAAATTCCTACACCTATTTCATCTTCGGCACATATCATGCCCAATGATTCCACCCCGCGTATTTTCGATTTCTTAATAGCAAATTCTTTGTCGCCATCATATAATTTCGTTCCTACAGTTGCCACTACCACATGCTGACCGGCAGCCACATTTGGAGCACCACACACGATTTGAGTAGCGTTGCCATCGCCCAAATCTACAGTGGTGACATGTAGGTGGTCACTATCAGGATGATCTGCACAGGTCAATACTTTACCTACTACCAGACCTTTAAGTCCGCCTTTTATGGTTTCCACTTCATCTACACTTCCGGTTTCGAGACCGAGAGAAGTGAGAGCATCAGCAAGCTCATTGGGGTTAAGGTCGAAATTCAAATATTCTTTCAACCAATTGTAAGATATATTCATAGCGATTCAAAAATTTCAATTATATGGTGTAAAATAGCCTATACACCAAAAAACTCACAAATTTACAAAGAAAATTCCAAATACCCCTCCAACTTTTCATTTTATCAACAGATACGTATTGATTAAAGAGTTAATTTGTAAAAAGTATTTTTTTATTAAATAAATAATTATCTTTGCACAATTGAAATGATTATAATGCGCTAAGTATCTGATACAGATATTTTATAAGGTGAGAAAGTTAGATATGAGGAAAATTATCAATAAATAAATATTAAAATGGGAAATAGACATTTGATTAAGCGACTTGGCATTCTTGTTGTCATAACGCTAATGACGGTTTGTAGTGCCTTTGCCGAAATGGTATATATCGGTAATCCGGCGCAACTAAAAACCTTTCGCGACCGCGTGAATGCGGGAGAAACCAATCTCAATGCCACCATTACTGCCGACATCGACCTTGCCGGAAGTGGCTCCAACCAATGGACACCAATAAATGGATATACCGGGATCTTCGATGGTGCAGGGTTTACCATATCCGGAGTTTATATAAATAAAGCTACAAACTTTTATCAGGGTTTTTTCGGGTATATAATCGGAACCGATGCTTATGTTAAAAATCTCACCATATCGGGAGAAATAACAGGAGACAATTCTGTAGCCGGAATAGTTGGTAAGGCAGAGAATGGAACTATATCGAATTGTGTGAATAAATGCAAAGTCTCCGGAAATAGTATTGTCGGAGGAATTGTAGGAGAAACAAATATAGGTGTTGCTATCATAGATTGTTTCAACGATGGAGTTATTGCAGGAAAAGCCGATTACATTGGTGGAATTGTAGGATATTTATATGAAACAACAATTTTACGGTGTGCGAATAGTGGCAATGTAACTGGATCCGGATCAAACATCGGAGGGATTACGGGAATCTATGAATCTAATGGACGCATCGCCGATTGTTTGAATCATGGTAATATTACGGGAGTAGGAGCCACTGGTGGTATTTGCGGATATTCAAACTCCGGTAGCATAATCAACTGTTTCAGTGACTCTAAGAATATTATAGCCACTCAAGGTAGTAGCGATAGTGCTCGCGCAGGAGCGATTGTGGGAGTGAATAATAACAGTGCCATTTTTAATTGCCACTATTCCGCTACCACTATAGTGAAAGAGGGAGCATCAACAGCCAGCTTGACAAAAGTACCGACCGTGGGTGTAAGATACAGAGGAAACCTAAGTGATATTTACCCTGGTTTTACCTCCGATGAAGCGGGAGTTACTTTGGGGCATGATGACGTCACTTTGAAAAGTGGCAAAGTGGCACGCTTGCTCAATGGTGGCAACACCACCACCGAATCAGCCAATGGTGTATGGGGACAAATGCTATTCACTGATCTGTCTCCGGTGTTTATGTCAGCTGATAAGAGAAATCGCTTATGTGGCTTGACGGTGAAGGATAATGGTGCAACTTTATGGTCAGGATATTTCAATTCAGCCACTGCCCTCGATAATGATAAAACTCTTGTTGATGGACTCTTTACTATCAAAAATGCCGATGAGATGCGTGCATTCCTCGGCATTGTCAATTCCGGGAAAACCGACCTTAATGGTAAGCTCACCGCTAATATCGACCTTGTAGGTAGCAACACCAATCAATGGACTCCGATAGGGAGTGAATCTCAACCCTATACC
>CAZYEO010000102.1:0-8346 GCA_964646495.1 uncultured Muribaculaceae bacterium | reverse complement strand
AAATCTTGATTGCTCTTTTTTGAAATTATAATAAAATTCATACTTTTACTAAACTATTATTTAAATAAACTGTTATTTTAATATAGATAGAAAGGTATTTGAGGAATTCATTGCTTAATTTTATTAACCCGTAATTTAATTATGATTACTAAAAGTGTAATATCAAAAATATACAAAATTCATCGCAAGCCTCCTAAAGATATTGCAGAATTAAAGATTCCATTGATGATAGATTGTCTTGGGAAATATCATAAATTCACAATTGAAGGTGAAGAATTGGTCATCGATTCATTGTGCGAAGGGAGTCCGTTTCATAGAATTATAATGTCACGTATTTTAGGAATTGAATACTTCGATCGTACAGTGGCTATTATATTACCATCATGTATATTATTTTTTGCAAAATGTAGTGATGGTGCATACATTCATATACGTCCGCCAAAATTATCGATATTTGAAAAGCTATCCCGATTATTAAGAAAGAAAAGTCAATGACAAAAGTATAACAACAAAATTAGCCGTTACACAGTATATACTGAAAGTAACGGCTCATTTTGTTATATATATAGTTCTATACTTGATCTTCCATATTCAAATCGTCGAACGAGTCCATATCAAGCTCATCATCGTTGTATGATTCATCCCCATAGAAATCTGCATCTAAATCATCTACAGGAGTAATTGGTGCTTTTTTGGTACTTATTTCATCAATATCAATGAATTGAGGAGCCGGCTTGCCCTCCTTTTTTTGGCATAGAGGCTCTTTTAATGATTTACCGGGTATAGATTCTTTCATTTCCATAAAGAATGCTCTGTCGGTCATATAATCAAATACAAACAGGAGTTTTTGTCCCTCCTCTTCAATCAATTCACTAAGGGGAGTCTCATCCATTATCCATATATCTTCATCGGAATCCGAACCCATGTCGGTGAGTGTTATCTCTTTATTTTTGCTCCAGTCGTCATCGCATATGAAGAATGAATCCATTTGGTCTTTAGTGTAGCCAACCGAATCGAGAATGGCGTTTCTAAGACTGAAAAAATTGTCGTCGGCATCAATTGCTATTTCTCGTTTGAAGTTATCTACTTCGTCGGAAACAATATAAAATTTATATATCATAATTTTTAAAGGTTTATTCTTTTATCAAACATATTCCTAAATAATTTGTTTGCGAAATTACAAAATTTGAAAGATGTAACATAGATATTTGTTGAAAATTTTCGGCTATGTTAATAAATTTGAACCAATAATATCATAAACGCTTGCAGCCGTTATTCATACCATGAATAACGGCTGCAATGTAGCTGTAAAAAAACTTTTGTAGGGTTATTTTATTATATCGTATGCCTTAAATACTTTTTGAATCTTATCGAGTGCTTCACTCACTTGTTCTTTGGTGTGAGTAGCCATAAGACTAAATCTAATAAGAGTATCGTGAGGAGCAACAGCGGGCGAAACTACCGGATTAACGAAAATTCCGGCATTGAGCAATTCGTGTGTAACTGCAAATGTCTTATTATTATCACGAATGAATAATGGAATAATAGGAGTTGAAGTGTGTCCTATTTCGCATCCCATGTTGCGGAATCCGTCAAGAGCAAAATGTGTAACATCCCAAAGGTTGTCCATGCGTTCCGGTTCACTCAACATTATATCTAATGCAGCATTGGCTGCAGCTGTAGATGCTGGAGTGATACTTGCCGTGAAAATATATGAACGAGAGTGGTGACGAAGGTAATTAGTTATTTCTTTGTCGCAGGCAATAAACCCCCCTAAAGAGGCAAATGATTTACTGAAAGTACCCATTATTAAATCAACATCATTGGTAACACCGAAATGGTCGCAAGTTCCGCGTCCATGGTTTCCAAATACTCCGATTCCGTGAGCCTCGTCTACCATTACTGTAGCATCGTATTTCTTAGCAAGAGCTACGATTTCAGGTAGTTTTGCAACATCGCCTTCCATTGAGAATACTCCATCGGTGACAATAAGCTTCACTTTTTCAGGCTTGCAAGATGCAAGTTGCTTTTCGAGTGACTCCATGTCGTTGTGTTTATATTTCAATGATTGAGAAAAAGACAATCTACGCCCTTCGATTATAGATGCGTGGTCTTGCTCATCCCAAATTATTGAATCTTCACGCCCGGTGAGACATGATACCACACCAAGATTCACTTCGAATCCAGTGGAATATATCATGGCATCCTCTTTACCTACAAATTGAGCTAAGCGAGCCTCAAGGTGTTTGTGTATGTCAAGAGTACCATTAAGGAAAGGGGAGCCTGCACACCCTGTTCCATATTTACGTGTAGCCTCAATAGCGGCTTCTTTGATTTTAGGGTGGTTTGTAAGCCCTAAATAGCTATTAGAACCAAACATGAGAACTTTCTTGCCGTCAATTAATACCTCGGTATCTTGATCGCTTTCGATCATTCGAAAGTATGGATATATACCGGCTGCTTTTGCTTTCTGTGGCTCTTGGTATTTGTCGAGCTTCGCTTGTAGTAGCTTCATAGTTTACCGAAAAAAATATAATCTGAATGTTTATAAACTATCTGCAAAAATCTGATAACTAAAAATATTAGCTCTGAAAATTACAGACTGCAAATTTACAAAATAATATATTAACTTGTGTAAATCAAAGCCATCAAATTCAAGTTTTTTGCCTAAAACACTCTAATGCCTTATGAATGCGTGCATCGTTAAGAAATATTAATAATTAATTGGGCCAAAAGATAGTGTATTTATACATGTAAATGCTGTCAAAAATTAATATTAAATTAAAAAAGGAGTGTTTTATAGTGGCTGAAAGGGAAATAATTGCCATATTTGTAAGTTTTTTAATAGAAATTCAATAAGATATGGAGATAACCGCAGCACAATTAGCTGCTCTTGTAAAAGGAGAAGTCATAGGAGAGTCGTCTGTAAAGATAAATAATTTCGCAAAAATAGAAGATGCTGTTGAGGGCTGTCTCACTTTTCTTGCTAACCCTAAATATACGCATTTCATATATACTACCAGTGCTTCGGCTATTCTTGTAAAAAAAGATTTTGTACCGGAGCGTGAAATTGCGGTAACATTGATAAAAGTAGATGATCCATATGCGACATTAGCGGAATTACTTAATTTTGTCAATAGCCAACGTCAGCGAAAGACAGGCATTGAACAACCTGCTTATGTCTCAGAAAATTCCACGATTGGAGATGAAATATATGTCGGTGCATTCGCATATATCGGAGCCGGATGTCAGATTGGAAATAAAGTAAGTATTTATCCGCAAAGTTATATCGGAGATAATGTGACGATTGGAGACAATACCATAATATATCCGGGAGTAAAAATATATCATAATTGTGTGATAGGGAGTAATTGTATTGTTCATGCCGGAGCGGTAATCGGTGGTGACGGATTTGGATTTGCACCAGAAAAAGGTGAATATGCCAAGATCGCACAGATTGGAAATGTAGTGATTGAAGATAATGTAGAAGTTGGAGCTAATACCACTATCGATCGGGCTACAATGGGAAGCACTGTAATACGAAAAGGTGTGAAACTTGATAATCTTATTCAGATAGCGCACAATGTGGAGATAGGAGAGCACACAGTGATGGCAGCACAAGTAGGTGTAGCCGGTTCTACAAAGGTAGGGCGTTATAATATGGTAGGAGGACAAGTAGGTTTTGCAGGTCATATACAGGTTGGCGATAATAATAAATTTGGTGCTCAATCCGGGATACCTAATAGTGTGAGTTCAAATAATATATTAATGGGTTATCCAGCTGTTCCGAGTCGAGACTTTGGCCGTCAAGCCATATATATAAAGAATCTTGGAGCTTTAAATAAAGAAATCCATGATATGAAAAAGAAAATTCAAGAACTTGAAAATAAATAAACTCAACATAAATTCAATATTTATAGAATTATGAAACAACGTACATTAAAAAATGCGTTTTCAGTAAAAGGAAAAGGATTACATACCGGATTGGAAATCGAAGCTACATTTATGCCCGCTTCCGATAATCATGGAATTAAATTCGAGCGTGTAGATCTTGAAGATCATCCAATCATTGATGCCGTAGCAGAGAATGTGGTAGAAACCCAGCGTGGTACGGTAATTGGTAAAGGAGATGTAAGAGTAAGCACTGTAGAACATGCTTTGGCTGCACTCTATGCCGAAGGCATCGACAACTGTTTGATAGAGGTAAATGCACCAGAATTGCCAATCCTCGACGGCAGTGCAAAAGAATATTCAAATAAGATCCATGAAGTAGGATATGATGAGCTAAAGGAGGAAAAGGATTACTATGTAGTGAAACAAAAGATAGAGGTACGCGATGACAATACAGGATCATCAATAATAGTGCTTCCCGATGATGATTTCAGCATAGATGCAATGGTGTCGTTTAATTCGCCGGTGCTCAATAATCAGTATGCTACATTGGTTAAACTTGATGATTTCAAACACGAAATTTCGGCAAGTCGCACATTTGTGTTTGTGCGCGAAATCGAGCCACTCGTCAAGAATAACTTGATTAAAGGTGGAGACCTCGATAATGCAATTGTAATATACGATTCTCCAATTGAACAATCGGAGCTTGATCGTCTTGCCGACCTTATGGATGTGCCTCGTAAAAATGTATCAGAATACGGATATATTAATAATATACCTTTAACATCCGATAATGAACCTGCACGCCATAAATTAATGGATGTACTTGGAGATATAGCATTGATTGGACGTCCTATTAAAGGTAAAATTATTGCTACCCGTCCGGGGCATACAATAAACAATACATTTGCACGCACTATACGCAAGGAGATACGCCGTCAGGAGCTTCAAGCACCGGTGTATAATCCAAATGTAGCTCCACTGATGGATATTAATAAGATTAAGCAACTTTTGCCACATCGCTATCCTTTTTTATTAGTGGATAAAATTATAGAACAAGGTCAAAATTATATAGTAGGGGTAAAAAATGTATCGGTAAACGAACCATTCTTTCAAGGTCATTTTCCCGATGAACCTGTGATGCCCGGAGTACTTCTCGTAGAGGCTATGGCACAAGTGGGGGGATTATTAGTGCTTAGCTCTGTTGAAGAACCGAGTCGCTATTCTACATATTTCCTTAAAATAGATAATGTGAAATTCCGTCAGAAAGTAGTTCCTGGAGATACATTGGTATTTCATCTGTCATTTATGTCGGAGATACGTCGTGGCTGTGCTGTGATGAAAGGATATGCGTTTGTAGGCGAAAAAATTGTGACGGAAGCCGAATTTATGGCTCAAATAATAAAAAACAAATAAAGTAATCAAAATATTTAATTATGAAACAACCATTAGCATACGTTCATCCGGCAGCTAAAATTGCTTCAAATGTAGTTATTGATCCGTTTGTGACAATAGATCAAAATGTGGTGATTGGCGAGGGTACACGCATAGGAAGCAATGTAACTATCCTTGAGGGTGCGCGAATAGGGAAGAATTGTACTATTTTTCCTGGTGCTGTAATTGGGGCAATACCTCAAGATTTAAAGTTTCAAGGAGAAGAGACATTAGCTATTATTGGCGATAATACCACGTTGCGCGAATGCGTAACCGTAAATAGAGGTACATCTGCCAAAGGGAAGACTGTGATAGGCAATGATTGTCTTATTATGGCATATTCTCATATTGCACATGATTGTGTGATTGGGGATAATGTGATAATGAGTAATGCTACGCAAGTAGCTGGAGAAGTGGTGGTTGATAATTTCGCCGTAATTGGTGGAGGAACATTAATACATCAATTTTGCCATATCGGACCTCATGTAATGATTCAAGGTGGAGCTCTTGTTAATAAAGATATTCCCCCTTATGTGAAGGCAGGACGAAATCCTATTTCTTATGCAGGAGTTAATTCAATCGGATTGCGCCGAAGAAATTTTTCTAACGAGCAAATACGTGAAATTCAAGAAACGTTCCGATATTTATACCTATCAGGATTGAATAATTCTGATGCAGTAGAACGCATAGAAGCAGAATTGCCTGCTACAAAAGAACGCGATGAGATAATTATGTTTGTACGTAATTCTAAACGTGGAATTATCCGAGGATATATGTAGTAAATTACATTGTACAATAGGCAAAAAAGAAGCGGATTTATTTCTTAATCCGCTTCTTTTTTGTCAAAAAATTCCTTAGTAATTGTTCATTTAGTCCTTAATTTACGATCATTCCGCCCATCTCAATTGGAAGGCGCTTGTCGAATGAATATACCCTTGCAAATTGCTTGAGAAATTCAATAGTGGATTGTTTCGGACACACCTGATCGTTTTTTTCAGGGTTGCAGCTTTCTGCAATGAATTGAGTAGCGATTTTAGGCATAGGCAAATTGTATTTATATATAAGTTTATACCTATAACGTACTCAATGTAATATTTATTATCAGTGATGTTTATTTTATTGATAAAAATACAATCAGCTTAATAAGTGAGGATAATATTATTTTCTTCAGCTATGCGTCTCATATTTAAAACTGCATATCGCATCCTACCTAAAGCCGTATTTATGCTTACATTGGTAGTGTCTGCAATCTCTTTGAAACTCATATTTTGATAATATCTCATTACTAATACTTCGCGTTGTGATTCGGGAAGAGCCATTACGAGTTTTTTCACATCTTGATGTATTTGAGATGTAATAATTTTATCTTCAATAGTATCTTCACTTAAATCTTTACGGTTGAGTATGTCCACATCATTATCATCGCAAGATTGAAGATTTTCGGCTTTTTCCTGTCGATAATAATCAATAATGAGATTATGCGCAATACGAGATATCCAAGCAGGAAATTTTCCGGTCTCGGTATATCTTCCCTGATTGATGGTAGTAATTGCCTTTACAAAAGTTTCTTGAAATATATCATCGGCAAGATCTCGATTCTTTACAATATGATATATATATGAGAAAACACGTGTTTTGTGTCGATTGAGAATCACATCAAACGCCTCATTAACACCCTTTGCATATAACGCGACCAACTTTTCGTCGGTAAGAGTTATCAAATTTTCCATTACTAAATAGTATTCAAATTATTATTAGAGTAATGTAGTGCTATAGGCAATAAATTTTTAAGTTTGTATTATTTGATGTTATTGTTCACATTTTTTGTGTGAGCAGTTGCAAAGTTATTATCTTATTTTCATAAAACAAGAGATTTGATGAAAATAAATCATATAATTTAATTTTTTTATGCAATAATCAATATGAGCGACCGTTGTAGGATGCTATTCTTCTTTTATGAAAAGTAACATCGACCAATTATTTAACGTATCTTGTTTTATCTTTTTCATGCCTATGCTATTGCATTTAGTTTCAACTTCCTGGTTGTCTGATTCATAAAAACCACTTAGTTGCAACAATCCTCCGGGGCGAAGCGATGCAATATAAGTTTCAATATCAGCTAAAATAATATTCCTATTTATGTTTGCAAGAAGCATGTCAGCTTTCTGATGTTTGGTGATAGTGGCGAGAAGAGTGGCATCGCCATGATGTATTTTTATTTTTTCGGAATTATTGAGCGTAATATTTTGTAGGGCATTATTATAAGCCATTTCATCTATTTCAATTCCATTTATTTCAGAAGCACCTTTTTTCTCGCACAGAAATGCCAAGATTCCTGTTCCTGTTCCCATATCTATTATTTTCATTGCTGAAACATCAGTAGCCAATATATTCTTCACCATTAGGGTAGTCGTTTCATGGTGTCCGGTGCCGAAAGCCATTTTAGGATCTATTACTATGTCGTATTTTACCGATGGATAATCGTGATGAAAAGTGGCATGGATACAGCATTTGTCATCGATTATTATCGGACTGAAATAGTTTTGCTCCCATTCTTCATTCCAATTTTGTCCTTCAATGAAAGTTTCGTTCCATTCTATTTTTGAGTTGAAAGGATACCTTTCTATAACTCTATTAATCATAGAGTGGGTGTATAATTGGTTGCTAATGTATGCACTGAGACCATCGGTATTTGGAACAAAAGTTTCAAATCCTTCATCACATAATAAAGCCGAAAGTATATCGCTTTCGGTTTCATTATAAGGTGATAAAATGAAATTAACTTGTCGGTAATCGTTCATTATATTTTATTATGTAAATAGCTGTTTTCTTTGATGAGAAATGCCGGTATATAGTGTAATTAAATTTATTTTTTGGAAAAGCCCCTCAAGAGTTATTTTTCCATTTTTTCCATAACTTTGCTACTTTCATAGCAATCTTAAATCCGATCATTATATATTCTACAGTAGAGAGTTTTCCTATAAAATTATTAAGGATTGTCTTTCCTATATTGTATGTACC
>CAZYEO010000101.1:0-8367 GCA_964646495.1 uncultured Muribaculaceae bacterium | reverse complement strand
CATCACCAAGGGACACACAGTGATTATGGGTAGGAAAACATTCGATTCACTACCAAAAGGAGCATTACCCGATAGAAAAAATATTGTTATTACTCGCAATAAAGAATTTTCCGCACCGAACGTAATAGCATGCAATTCATTGGAAGAAGCACTTCATATCAGTAAAAATGATACCGAGCGATTTATAATAGGTGGTGCTCAAATATATGGTGAGGCATTGCCAATGGCGAATAAACTGTATCTTACACATATTAAACATGAGTTTGCCAATGCAGATACATTCTTCCCTCAAATAAACTATGATGAGTGGTTGGAAATATCGCAAACAGATAATGTTGCCGATGAGAAAAATCGCTATGATTACTCATTTGTTACACTTATAAGAAAATAAATTGATGAAATATATTATTGAACCGCCATATAATAAAATTGAATGTGACGTGCATTTGCCTGCATCCAAGAGTATAAGCAATCGCGCCCTTATTCTCAATGCCCTCTCACTGTCCCCCGGCACAATAAAGAATATTGCAATATGTGACGACACTAATGCAATGATTGGAGCCTTAAAAGGTGATTGTGATGTGAATATAGGGGCAGCCGGTACAGCAATGAGATTCTTAACGGCATATTTTGCCATGCAAGATGGTAAAACCACCAAAATTGACGGTAGCGAGAGAATGCGTCACCGCCCGATTAAAATTCTTGTAGAAGCATTGCGTGCGTGTGGTGCGAATATTGAATACATGGAAGCTGATGGGTATCCTCCACTATTTATAAAAGGGGGAAAACTGCATGGCGGAGAAATAAAACTACAAGGAAATGTAAGTTCACAATATATTTCGGCTCTAATGATGATTGCCCCTCACATGACGGGAGGATTAGAGATAAAATTGGAGGGTGAAATCATATCTCGACCATATATTTATATGACTATATCGCTAATGCGTGAATATGGAGTCAATGCATATATGGATGAATCTATCATATACATTCCTCAAGGGAGATATAAAGCCGATGGGTTTAGCGTGGAAAGTGATTGGAGCGCGGCTTCATATTGGTATCAGATGCAAGCATTAATTCCTCAATCCGAAATATTCCTGAAAGGGTTACTATCTGATAGCGTGCAAGGCGACAGCAGAGTTGCCGAATATTTCGGTAAATTGGGAGTATCGACATATTACACCAAGGATGGAGTAAGACTTAGTACAACGCTAATCAATAGTGATATACTTGAATTGGATTTAGTAGATCAGCCCGACCTGGCGCAAACAATCGTTGTAACCGCATGCCTTATGGGTAGAAAATTTATGATAAAAGGATTGTCTACACTCAAAATAAAGGAAACAGACCGAATTGAAGCATTACGCACTCAATTATTCAAATTGGGGTATGAAATTGAAGTAGGAGCCGACTATTCGCTATCATGGGATGGGATTAAAAGAGATTCAGCCAAAACAGTGGTAATAGATACATTTGATGATCATAGAATGGCTATGGCATTTGCGCCAGCTGCAATATTATATCACGGAATAGAGATAAATGATCCGCAAGTGGTGTCAAAATCTTATCCCGATTATTGGAAACATCTGAAATCGGCAGGATTTTCAATTAAAGAAGCATAATAACACAAACAATCAAGCCCGAACAAATGGATATTATAAATTATGCCTTTTTCCAAAACGCTCTTATCGGAGTGATAATAATCAGTATCGCTTCAGCCATAATTGGAACCTATATAGTGACACGGCGCATGGTATTTATCACCGGCGGTATCACTCATGCTTGCTTCGGGGGCTTAGGCTTAGGCTATTTCATGGGCATCAATCCATTGATGATGGCAGGCTTATTTGCGGTCAGTTCATCTTTGGGGGTAGAATGGTTGTCTTCCAAGCAGAAAGTGCGTGAGGACTCAGCAATTGCAGTTGTATGGGCATTGGGGATGGCACTCGGAACACTATTCATATTCCTGTCTCCCGGATATGTTCCCGAATTGACTTCATTCCTTTTTGGAAATATCCTCACCATCACATCTACCGATCTATGGTTGTTTGCCCTCTACACAATAGTATTATTGGCTTTTTTCATTTTGTTATATCGCCCTATAATAGCATGTTCATTTGATAGAGATTTTGCACATACAATGCATTTACCTGAAAAAGCCATTAATTACACAATGACAGTGCTTATAGCTCTTTGTATCGTACTTACTATAAGATTGATAGGTGTAATGCTACTCATGTCGGTGCTCACATTGCCACAAATGACATCCGAAATATATTGCCATCGGTTCAAACCGATGATGATACTCTCTGTAATAGTATGCTCCGTATGCTCGGTGTGCGGACTACTCGGAGCCTATTTTATTGATGTTCCGGCATCGGCAACGATAGTAATACTTTTGATTCTCGTTTACGGATGTGCAAGGATTCATAAAAACATCATGAGAAATGCCCATCAACGTAGCAATAAAGAGGATAACGAATACGTTAAATGAAAGATAACAAATATCAATTATAGATTTGAAGCACAGCAGAATATATATAGCCTTTGCGGCAATTATCATAGCAATAGTTTTTCTTGCGTCATGTAGCACGAAGAAAAACACAGCTGCCACACGTTTTTATCAATCCTTCACTACTCGCTATAATGTATATTATAACGGATCGGAACATTATAAAGAGCAGCTTCATGAGATGGAAGCAAACTATGAAGATGATTACACAGGAATGATATTCATGCATCCTGCCGAGGCTTATGCACACCCGAAATCGCCCCAGCCCGCCACAAGTTTCGATCGAACGATAGAGAAGATGCAAAAAGCAATACAACTTCATTCCATCAAGAAGCGACCTGCTAAGAAGTCGGGTAAAATGAAAGATCCCCAATATAGAGCCTATCTTAAAAGGGATGAATATAATCCGTTTCTGCACAATGCGTGGTATCTAATGGGGAGAGCACAATATTTTAAGGGTGATTTTCTCGGTGCTGCGGCAACGTTTCATTATATTACTCGCCATTTTACGTGGAAAGAGGAATTGGTGCTTCAATCAAAACTATGGGAAGCGAGATGCTATTGCGCTGAAGGATGGCTCACCGAAGCCGATAATATTCTGGTTCGTATAAAGCCGGATAAAATCACAGATAAAGACACGCGCTATCTCTATAATCTCGTTTATGCCGATTATTACATTAAAAACAAGAACACCAAGGAGGCTATTCCATATCTGAGTTATGTGGCAAAACATTCCAAAGGGGGACAAAAAATAAGATTGAATTTTCTTCTGGGGCAAGTATATTCCGAAAACGATATGAATACACTTGCTTATGAAGCATTTAAGAAAGCAGGGAGTGCCAATGCGTCTTATCGCACAAAATTCAATGCGAGGATAAAACAAAGCGAGGTTTTTACAGGAGCTAATATCAAGAGTGAAGTAAAAGCATTGAAAGGGATGGCGCGATTTGATCGTAACAAGGATTATCTCGATCAGATTTATTATGCCATTGGTAATTTATACCTTGCTCATAAAGATACGGTTCATGCAATAGAAAATTATATTCTTGCTGCTAAGAAAAGTACCAGAAACGGAATGGAGAAAGCATTGAGCCAGATTGCGCTCGGAACATTGTATTTCGATATGCGAAATTATGCCGATGCACAGCCCTGCTATGCCGAAGCGGTGCCGCAACTTAGCGATAATTACCCCAACTACGAGATGCTTAAACGTCGTTCGGATGTCCTTGATGAGCTTGCGGTGTATTCACAGAATGTGAAACTTCAAGACTCCCTTTTAATATTATCCAAACTCTCTCCCGAACAACAAAAAGAGGTAGCACAAAAACTTGTGGATACACTCGTGAAAAAAGAGAAAGAGGAAGCTGAAGAAGCAAAAAGAGAGGAGTATTTAGCGCAACGAAAAGCAGAAGGCGACAAGATGAACATAGGCAACACATCTGCTCCGGCTACTTATGCGCTCAACAACGATAAATCATGGTATTTCTATAACACTGCTACTAAAAATGCCGGTAAAACTGCCTTCCAGAAACAATGGGGCAGCCGTAAACTTGAGGATAATTGGCGTAGACGCAACAAAGCCACATTTGCAATGGATGATTTTGAAGCCTCAAATGATGATAAAACAGAGGAATCGGACACTGCTACGATAACCCCCGAAGAGAAAATAGACAAAGAAATGCAGAAAAAAATAGAAGATCCGCATTTCGTAGAATACTATCTAAAGCAGATACCAAAAACTCCCGAAGAGATACAGACATGTAATGATATTATTCAGGAAGGACTTTATAATATGGGTATTATACTCAAAGATAAACTTGAAGATTATCCGGCTGCAATATCCGAGTTCAACGAATTGCTGAGTCGCTATCCCGATAATATTTATCGTTTGGATGTGTACTACAACATGTATCTCATGTATATGCGCCGCGATGATATTGCCAATGCCGAAAAATACCGTCAATTAATTTTATCCGATTTCTCCGAATCGAAATATGGAATGGCTATGCGCGATCCTAATTACCTTGAAAATCTCAAGAATATGGAGGTAGATCAAGAGTTGATGTATCAAGAGGCATACGATGCCTACTTAGACAATCGCAATAGTGCCGTGCATGAAGCATATCAAGCTATGATGAGCAAATATCCATTATCCAAGATAATGCCTAAATTCATGTTTATAAATGCGTTATCGTATGTTACCGAAAAGAAATATGATGATTTCAAGGCTACATTAAAAGAGATGTTGGAGCGTTATCCCGAAACCGATATGACCGATATAGCATCCTCAATGCTTAAACAGATAGCTCAAGGACGAAAACTTGAAGGTGGTGGCAAAAATGTGCGTGGAATGATATGGAGTACCCGACTTACCAACGATTCCACTCTTAATAGTGCCGAAGCAAAACTCACACCATTTGAGCAAAGCAAGGACACACCGCAATTGTTGGTGTTGGTATATTCTACCGATAGCATTGCTCCCAATCAACTCCTTTTTGATATTGCGAAGCACAATTTCACATCGTTTGTGGTGAGAGATTTCGACATCGAGCAGATGAACTTTGGACAATTAGGATTGCTTATAATAAAAGGATTTGCTAATTTTGAGGAGCTCACCCACTATCGCACGGTGATGGAAGCTGATGAGGCATTGAAAATACCCAAATCGGTACGTCCTGTGATGATAAGCGTAAATAATTTCAATCTGCTTCTTAAAGAGGGTCGCTCTTTTGAAGAATATTTCAACTTTATTGAAGATGCAAATTCCGATGAAGTAGAAAATAAAGCACTTGAACAGGAAAATTTACCTCCCCACATGGAGGATACACCGACAGAGAATACTAACCAAAATAAGCCGCAATAAAGATTATGAACAATGAAACTATCTTATGGGCTGACGATGAAATCGACCTGCTGAAACCGCACATCATGTTTCTGAAACAAAAGGGATATGATGTAGTAACGGTGTCGAATGGCACAGATGCGCTCGATCAAGTCGAGAAAAATCGTTTTGACCTTATTATTCTCGATGAGAATATGCCGGGGCTTAGCGGACTCGAAACATTATCAATAATCAAACAGACACAGCCCGATGTGCCTGTGATAATGATTACTAAGAGCGAGGAGGAGAACATCATGAATCAGGCAATTGGCAATAAAATAGCTGATTACTTGATAAAACCGGTGAATCCAAATCAAATATTATTATCGATAAAAAAGAATCTTCACTCCTCGGCATTGGTTTCGCAGACGGCAACCACTGATTATCAAAAAGAATTTCAGAAAATTTCAATGCAGATCAACGACTGCCGCACTATTGAGGATTGGTATGAATTATATCGCAAATTGGTGTTTTGGGATTTACAATTGGCTTCTACCGAAACCAATATGGACGAACTCCTAAACATGCAGAAGATCGATGCAAACAATGCATTTGCCAAATATGTAAAGAATAATTATGAAAATTGGGTCACTCGTCCGGATCATCCGCTCATGAGCAATGAATTGATGAAAACTAAAGTGTTCCCACTCTTAGATAAGGGCGAAAAGGTATTTTTCATCGTGATCGATAATTTCCGCCTCGATCAATGGCGCATGGTAAAACCTATATTGAGCGAATACTTCACTATTGATGAGGATGATCTATATTGTAGCATCCTTCCCACCGCCACTCAATATGCCCGAAATGCTATATTTTCGGGACTTATGCCTATCGAAATCGAAAAGATGTTTCCTGAATTGTGGGTCGATGAGGATGAGGAACAGGGTAAAAACCTAAATGAATCGCCGTTGATTCAAACTGTGCTTGAACGTTACCGCAAAAAATATAAATTTTCCTACAATAAAATCAATGATTCGGTGGCGGGAGAAAAAATGATACAAAATTTCCGGAACTTTGATAATTATGATTTGAATGTTGTGGTACTCAACTTTGTGGATATGCTTTCTCATGCTCGCACTGAGTCAAAAATGATACGTGAATTGGCTTATACCAATGCAGCTTATCGTTCCCTCACCGAGTCTTGGTTCAAACATTCATCGGCTCTCGAGCTGTTTAAGCGCATAGCCGAAAAGGGATATAAAGTGGTATTAACCACCGATCATGGCACAATATGCGTAAATAATCCCATTAAGGTGAAAGGGGATAAATTCACGAATACTAATCTTCGCTATAAGGTTGGCAAAAACCTGAGCTATGACCGTAAATCGGTGTTTGAAATAAAAAATCCGATTAACTTCGGGCTTCCGGCTCCAAATCTTTCATCCACATATATATTTGCATCCAATTACGATTTTATTGCTTATCCCAATAACTATAATTATTATGTGCAATATTATAACAATACCTTCCAGCATGGGGGTATTTCGATGGAAGAGATGATGATTCCGATAATCACAATGTCAAAAAAATAACAATTCTATATATGAAAAAAGAAATAGAAATAAAATCAATAGAGGGTATCTCCGATGCTGCCAGAGAATTTATAAGCATTATGGACGATTACACAGTGTTTGCATTTTATGGCGAAATGGGAGCCGGAAAAACAACCTTTATCAATGCTCTTTGCGCCGAGTTGGGTGTAAACGATGTAACCAATTCCCCTTCATTCTCCATCATTAATGAATATCGCAGTGATGAATCGGCTGAACTGATATATCATTTTGACTGCTATCGCCTTAATAATCTCAACGAGGCATTGGAAATAGGGGTTGAGGATTATTTCGATTCCGGGGCATTGTGCTTTATAGAATGGCCTGAAAGAATTGCAGAATTACTACCCGAAGATACTGTGAGAATCGACATTGCCGAACAAGCAGATGGCAATCGCCTACTCACATTCACTTTGCCCGAATAAAAAATGAGAGCATCCTATATCCTACTAAAAGAGGTAAACTCTACAAATCAATTCCTTTCGCAGATGGCTGCCACGCTCCCTTCAGGCACCGTAGTCTACACCCACAATCAACTGATAGGACGGGGACAGCGTGGTAATGCATGGGAGTCGGCTCCAGGCGAAAATATAACCATGTCGGCGCTTATAAAAGGATGTAACATCCCTGCCAAAGACCAGTTTTATATATCCGAGGCGGTTTCGATTGCTATTTTAGAGGTGTTGAAACGGTATGATGAGGATTTCAAAATAAAATGGCCTAATGATATTTATCATAAGGATAAGAAAATTTGCGGTATTCTTATTGAAAACTCATTATGCGGCACTGAAATTCAACATTCAATAATTGGGGTGGGGCTTAATGTGAACCAAAATAACTTTCTTAGCGATGCCCCCAACCCCATATCGTTATCGCAAATCACCGATACCAGACACGACGTTGAAGCACTGATACGCGAGGTAGGGAATAATATTATTTTGAGGTGTTCGCAGTTGTCGCTCAGTAATGTTGCTGATTTGCACGAAGAATACAAGCAGGATTTATATAGGGCTGATGGCGAATTTCATTCATTTACACTCCCTGACGGTGTAAAATTATCGGCAAAAATAGATGATGTGATGCCATCTGGAAGATTAATGCTCTCTGATATTGATAATTTGAAAACGGACTATGCTTTCAAAGAGGTAACATTCGATCTCCAATAAGCCCTCATATACCCAACACGAAACGACAGCGTGATTTATCATAAAGTCCGAGATACGCCTCAATACTATTAGTAATAGCATTCAACAAGCTGCTACATATAGTAGAAATTATTGAGTCTTATAGACCCGAATGCTATCTTCGTACAAAGAATCGTGGCATCTACATATAGTAGAAATTATTGAGTCTTATAGACGAATACCCCGGTGTGTGTGTTGATCGGAGCATCTACATATAGTAGAAATTATTGAGTCTTATAG
>CAZYEO010000100.1:0-8400 GCA_964646495.1 uncultured Muribaculaceae bacterium | reverse complement strand
CAATGGTATTGTAAAAACACCGGTAGAAAATACTTCTAATACTAATATAATTAAGATAGTTCAAGATGGTTTTGAAAACCTTAGAAATATTTTTAGTCAAAATAAAGATTTTAATTCTGACAATGGCGTTATTAATAATATAGAAATGAATAATAAATTTGTTAAGATTCTCGCTTTGCTTAATTTAGCAAGCTTTGATTTAAAAAACGATTCGGTTACAATCACAACCGATCAGATGAAGTCTATTGAAGATAGACTAACTGCACTGGAAAATGATGTTACTTCTCGTGATGGAACGATAAGTGAACGTGATTCTACTATTAATGATCTTAATGATCAGATAACAACGCTTAAAGGATTACCGGGAGAAACTACGACAAATCAATCATCATCATTAACTGATGATGACGAAGCAGAATCATCCTATTCGCGCTCTAAAAAAATGTTTAACAACATAAAAAATTTAATATAATGGCTAAAGTTATAATTACTCCGGATGATCTTGCTAAAAGCGCCCGGACCTACAGAAGAGAGTTGCTAATAATGCCGGTTCATGGATTATCTACGTCTTTACCTTATATGTCTCTTAGAACTGGTATCCGTCATTCGGAAACGGTCGGAGAGCTTTCGGGTGATATTCAATTCGGACCATACTCTGAAACAAGGGAAGATGATTCAGATATCTCAATTAATGGGAGAATTCTTACTACATATTTGGGAAGCGTAGTTAAAAACTTCTCTCCTAATTCTATAACACAGTCTATATATGGGGCTGCAATGACAAAGGGAGAATCCCTTAAAACTGCCGATATTACGCTACAGACGCTTTCTTATCTTTCCGCCCAGCTCGGGAAGAATCTTAACAGCGTATTATTTTCGGCGGTAAGAAAAGAAGCCGGATCTTTATCTAAAGATCTCTTCAATGGGTTTGATACCATCGCAGCTCAAGAATATACTGGCGGTAATATCGCGGTGGATAAAGGCAATTTGGCAATAATAGAGGCAATCACTACAGAGAATGCAGTCGATGTCCTTAAGGCTTTCGCAAGGAGTGCTAATGAAAGTCTCTTGGATGAACCTTCCCTTAATCTATTCATGCCTAAGCATGTTTATGATAATTATATTGACGATTACCAATCTACGGTAGGTGCTATCCCTTACAATACAGAATTTAAAAAAGTAAAATTGGAAGGATTCGACAATATTAATCTATGCCCGATGAGCAACAAAAAAGGCTCTGCATTCCTTCAATTAACAAGTGCAAAGAATATGTTAGTAGGAGTTAATCAAGAAGGCGAAGAAGAATCGATTGAAGTAGCCAGATTCAAAGCATTCGTATTGCAATTCATTGCAACTATGTTTTTTGGCTGTCAATATGAAAGTATAAGCCCGGAGAGAATTTTATTTGGAACGATTGACGGAAAAACTGCAATATAAAATACTAAAAAATATATGAAAAATTGTGCAGACAAAGATTTATATGCAACGTTAGACTTCTGTAAGGGTCAAACTGTATTACCAGGGCTCAGAGGTAAAGTGTTTTTTACGAAAAAATCTAATATAGTTGCATGGCCAACTCTCCCTGATACCACAACTACAGGATTAGCAGAGCTTGCGACTTATAAAACGGATTTTTTGCTCGCTGCTGATACTAAATGGCTTAAAATAGACATTCTATCTGCCGAGTCAAGTGTTACATCCGAGAGTCAAGGAGATGCCCCATCTAAAACTTTCATAAACAAGGTCACTCTAAAACATTCAGGTAATAATGCTGATGCTACAGGATTCAGCCGATTAGCTAATGCTGATGACTTAGTTTTCCTCGTGCAACAAAGAGGGGGAGCCTTTAGGGTTATTGGCAACGATATGTTTGATACTAATATTAAACCATCTCAAGAATCGGGAGCGAAAGAAACGGATTCGTCCGGCACTAAATTCGATATAGAGGTTACAGATATCTGCCCTGCACCTTTTTACACGGGCAAAATTATTACAGAAGAAGGTGTAATTAGTGGTGCAGATGGTAGCCCTATAGAGGATGCTTAGTATATATTTTAAAATTAAAATATAAATAAAAGAGATGAGAGATGTTTTCTAAAATTCATCTACCATCTCTTTTTAACCAAAAAAAATATGGATATAATATTAACTGAAAACCTTAGACATTGGCTTGATACTGATCCAACCAATCGTAATATTGAAGATGGGGCAAAAATGCTTCTCCAACTTAACCGCAATCGATTTCTTTATAATAGTATTATCAAGAAGCCTAAAGAGATGGCTAAGAAGCTCGAATATGAGCTCCAAAAACATCTTAGAATTCGCCTCGACAACCTTACTGTGTCGCAGGTTGCCGAGCTCGATTCAATTATATTTCCTGCGGTAGAAAAAGTACTTTCTGAAAATAGTCCTGTTATAACAACTGACAATGAATTTCCTGATGCTAAAATAGCGAAAGGTCGTCGTGATGATCACGATACCCTCCCAAAGGAAATACAAGCCCTTTGGGATAATAATCTCCTCAGACTCCAAACGATCAAACAAACGTTCGAACAATTGAAGACGATGAGTAAGGCTGATCCTTGTGATAGATATGAATATCTAAAGGTTCTCGATGAAGCGGAAAAGGCTTATCGCAAATCCCTTGAATTATACGACTCTTTTACCCCGGCTCCTGCCGACGATAAAAATGCCGGAGACGATTCAACCTCTGAAACTAAAATCAATGATTCAGATATTGTAACATCTACGGCTGATGTCGTAAATTCGGTCAATGCTGCTCGAAAATTTATTTCAAAAAATAAAAAGGAACTCGCAGTGCTCGTAGGGGCAAAAGACAAAAAAGCAAACGCCCTCAAGTCCAAAATACAAGAGTGCGTTAAGATAATTCAAACATCGGGTACTGGATTCTCCAAAAAATCGATGACTGAATTATCAGAACTCGGCATTATTTTTTAATGCCGAGCTATAACATAATGCCTTTAGATAAAGAGCCTTTACAGACTTATTTTTCTAACAGCATTCAACTTGCCGATGTTATAGATGGTGTTTTACATGTCATTGGCCCTGCCGAAATTATTATTTCTACCTTCTCCACGAGTGAAGAGTTCCTTAGACGAATATTTCGCCTAAAGAACAACGGTAGAATTTTGAAATGCTCGCTGTTTTGCGACTTGAAAGCAAGCCGAAAAACAATAAACCTTTTCCGCTTGATCGAGTCAGTTTTTGATGCTGTATATCTATGTGAGAATCACAGCAAGGTTATTTTATTCAAAAATAAAGAGCATACAATTTCAATTGTTACTTCTCAAAATCAAACTCGTGGTAATCGCATTGAGTGTGGAATTATAACTTCCGACTTTAATGCTTATAACAATTTAAACCAAGGGTTTAAACTCTTAATGGAAAAATCAATATTACTGAATGAATTTATCGCTTTCCCAAATTGAACAAATTCGTGAACTTGCTTCGCTTTTAACTCCGATTCGCGATATAGCTGTTCTCATTGATGTTGACGAAGACTTATTGCGCGTTGAGCTCTCTAACTCAAAATCATTAGCCCGTAGGGCTTATGCTTATTCTAAGGCAAAATCAGCGCTTCAATTGCGGAAACAAGAGATTGAACTTGCTAATGTTGGTTCTCCTCTCGCGGTGCAATTAACATCATCTTACCTTTTGGACATGACTTCTGACGAAGATTTTTGATATGCCTATTCCTGCTATAATAGATACTGCTAAGAATTACTTGTTTTCCGACATCGATGATATGCAACGTGCCGGACTACCTGAAATTACGCAAAATCATCTTATCCGTTTGCGTGATGTCTATAATTTCTGGCTTCGGTTTCCGCGAAAGTCAGATCGTGATATCATAGGGGAATTAACGACACGCTATGACATTCAAAAATCGCAAGCTTATTCAGATTTGCGCATCATTAAATCACTATTAGGCGATTTACAAAAAACTACTAAAGATTATCATAGATACCGTTTCATCGAAATGTGTAATGAGGCGTACGAAATTGCACGCAATATTAAAGATGCGCGTTCAATGGTTGCGGCTGCCGATAAATATGCTAAATATGCTCAACTTGATAAGGAAGATCTTATCGATAAAGGATATGACCAAATCCCCGTTCAGCCGTTTGAGCCGGTTGATGATCCAAGTGTAATCGGAATTAAACCGATCCCGAATATTCGAGAAAAAATTCAGAAAAAAATTAAGGAATATTGGAGCGATGATATAGAGGATGTGCAATTTGAGCCAGTTGAATATTGCGAAGATGATATTTTCAGCCCTAAAATCAATCCCAAAGATGAAACAGTATTTTAATGATATACAGCAAGAGGTGATCTATACTGGCGCTAAAGATACTATTTTGTGTGCCGGCAGAGCATTAGGCAAGGGCGTTATCCATGCACAATGGAATTTGCGTAATTTCCAGAGGATGCCAGGAAGCATTACGGGAATTGTGTCTCCCAACTGTAAACGTGCATTAACGAATACACTACCTTCTATGCTTATCCACTGGGAAAGATGGGGCTATAAAAGAAACGTTCATTGGTGTATCGGAATTAAACCTCCTAAAGCGTGGGGGTGGCAGGAACCGATATTCCGCCCGGAAAATTATGAGAATGTTCTTTCTTTCTATAACGGATCGATTGGCTTCATTATATCTCAGGATAGACAGGGTACGTCTAACTCACAAAGTTATGATGCACTTGATATTGACGAAGCTAAATTTATTGATTTCGAGACGCTTAAGAATGAAACACTACCTGCTAATAGAGGTAATAGACAATATTTCGGGCAACACTATTTTCATCATGGAATGCTGATCACATCCGATATGCCTGTAACTAAGAAAGGCTCTTGGTTTCTCGATTATGATAAGAAGTGTGATCCAGAACTAATATCAGCTATTCAGGGTACAATATATGAGATATGGAAGATTAAGAATAAGGTTAAGGATATGCAGCTACGAGGAGAAACTATTCCTTCTTATCTCCCTGCATATCTTAGACAACTTAATAGGGACCTATGCAGAATGCGCTCGGTTGCGGTTTACTATAGGGAAGTATCTTCTATATATAATATGCAGGTGCTCGGAGAGGCCTTCATTAATCAGCTCAAGCGCGATCTTCCTCCTCTTACTTTCCAGACGTCTGTTTTATGTAAACGAATAGGCATTGCTCGTGATGGCTTCTATTCGTCTATGCGTGAAGCTCACAAGTATAGCGCTACTAATTTTGGATATATAGATAATTTTGAATATAAATTTGATAAAATAAAAGAGCCTTGCTCGCTCATGGATGCTGATATTGTTGCCGATGATCAGTTATGTATTGCGTTTGACTATAACTCTAATATCAATTGGCTTGTGGTTGGACAACCGCAACGTGGTAAACTTAGAGTCCTAAAATCTTTCTATGTGAAATACGAAAGGAAATTACATGAGCTTATCGAAAATTTCTGCACATATTATCGGCACCACAAACGCAAGGAGGTTGTGTTCTATTACGATAGTACTGCTCTTGGCTCTAATTATGCTGTTAATGACCAAGATTTCCGCTGGGTAATTGCTGATGCTCTGAAAGCGAGAGGGTGGTTTGTTCGAGAGGTGTATATTGGCAAACCTTTGCACCACATTGAGAAGCAATTGCTTATCAATCGTATGTTTGCCGGGAGAGCGAATCTTATGCCTATGCTCAATAGGGAAAACAATGAGGACCTTCTTATCTCCATTCAAACGGCAGCCGTATACAACGGCAAGAAAGATAAGCGAGGTGAGAAACTCGCAGAAACCGATGAAGATCGATTGGAAGCTCGAACTGATGGTTCGGATGCGTTTGACACCCTTTGTATTGGCTGTGAGAAATTCCCACAACTATCTTTTACTATGAGAGTTACTTCTTCTTTTTAATATCTTTATTTTTTTATTTGTAGGGTGTGCCTTTGATTAAGCGCACCCTTATTTGTTTTTATTGCTATTGGTCTCAGAGGTTGATTACTGATGCTAATATCTCATATTTTATTTGAATTGATTATTGAGCTATGCTATGCCGTAATGCTTTTCCGATGCGAATTTACTCCATTGTGATTGAATCAAGGATATACAAGTTAATAATAAAATCTCCACATTATATGTAGTATTTGATTGTTAATCCTTGCTTCTGTCAATCACTTATAATGTAGTAAGCCATTGCACGTAAAAGGCTTATACGCGACATAGCGTGAACAATAATTCTAACAATCCAAATTTTTAAATTATGACACATTCTTTCATGACATCAGTCTACCAATCAACTTCTGACACAAATTGCAAATGTAAAAAGGCTTACCGCTCTTGCGAGTCCAATATGTTCTTCTTCCACATTTGCGTTACTGACTTTGACGGTGATACTCTTGACTTTGACATTGAGGCAAAGGATTATTCCCAAGCTAATGACCTTGCAGTCTCTTATTGCGAATCGGTAAACTTCTCCATATATAATATGGAAATATATTTATTTAACAATTAATAATCTTGACATGAACACTGTACACAACACATCAAGCTCTAACCCTGCAGTTTATGTTGGCACATATAAAAAATATAATTGTGGTTCAATTAGTGGCGAATGGATTGATTTAACTGCATTTGCAGATTATGACGACTTTATTTCTTATTGTAATGATTTACATTCTGATGAAGAAGACCCGGAACTAATGTTCCAAGATTACCAGAACTTTCCTTCTCTATGGTTTTCTGAAAGTTGTTTTGATGAAGATACATATAACCTTATAATTGAGTATTCGGAAGCTGATAATAAAAATGCTATTGACTCTTATATCTCATATTTCGGAACATTCTCAATGTCTGAATTTTCCGAGAGGTATTTTGGCTATTGGAATAGCAAATATGATTTTGCTTATGACATCATCCAAAATTGTTATGAGCTACCTCAGTTTGCCTCTTATTATTTTGATTATGACAAATTCGCAGATGATTTATTTATTACTGATTATTATTATAGTGATGGGTATATTTTTAGCCAATATTAGGTAATTACCGTCATTTCTTAATTAAACTAAAAGGGCAAATTACCGCTTGACTGCTGTACATATTCCGCAGGTTTTGGGCGGTAATTCCCTCTTTAAGCGTAGGGCAGTGTGGGCTACATTTCGGGACAACCGCTTGAAAAGCGGTTGCGCCGGCGCGTTAATGCCTATGTATTAAGGCATTAACGCGCTGAGATGCGGAAAATTTTCAATTTTCCTCGCTTTTCCGCTATCCAACGCAATTTAATAAATTGTGTCAGAACCTTTTAGCGAAAAAATAAATTCAACTGCATCTTGAATGTGTAATAATAATATTAGTTAAAAGGTAGAAATAAATCTACCTATTATTTTGTTATTGGTAGAATAATTACTACCTTTGACATGTCAAACGATAATAATATGAAACGCTACAAAGTAAAAGAAGTCATTGAATTGTTGGAAAGGGAAGAGAAGATTTAAGTCAGTTTCTTCTAAACAGCATTTGGAAACAAGCAGGGTGGAAATAACCACCCTGTATTAAAAAATAAATTATAATGGAAAAATTAATAATTGAAATAAATTGGTGCGATAAAAATTTTGAATGTGGGTTGGGACATCCCGATCTTGGTATGATCGCTGTTACCGATAAAACACTCGAGGGGGTTAAAAAATCATTTAATGAAGCCTTTGAATTTCATGTTGATGGTATGCGAGCAGATGGTGATGTTATACCTGAATGGCTTGAAACGGGCGATTATGAAATAGTTTATTCCCTATCAGTTTCTGCCATTCTGCGTAATGCCGAGCGTTTCGCTACAATGGCAGCTATAAGCCGTGCCACTGGTATTCACCAGAAATTACTGAGTAGTTATGCTAACGCGGTCAAAATTCCTCGTATAGAGCAACGCAAGAAAATAGTTAATGGCTTGCATCGCATCGGTAAAGATTTTTTGTCTGTTTGTTGATTATCGTTTGACACACATTCTTTTCACTCAGACAGTCCCGGAGCCTTACCGCTTCGGGATTTTTGTTCTATGTTAAATTATACTATCAAATGAATTAACTTAAATATGATTTGTAATACTATATAGGAGGGTTAATCGCCCTCCTTTTATTTTCAATAATCAGCCTAAAAAAAGTATATATACGCTATTCCATATATATGGTTTATCGAATATTTAGTGATTAAGTGACAAGTGGAGAACATAAGATGGCGATAAAAGTAGGTATTAATGGTTTTGGACGTATCGGCAGACTTGCATTCAGACAGATGTTCGGCGCAGAGGGATATGAGGTAGTAGCAATCAACGACCTGACAAGCCCTAAAATGTTAGCACACTTATTAAAATATGATTCATCACAGGGCAGATATGCACTGG